>JALUYN010000535.1 GCA_027012915.1 Cellvibrionaceae bacterium | reverse complement strand
GCCACACACCCTCACAATTGCAGCTACCTCGAGGATAAAAAGGCGACCACACTATTCGTGGACCCAGAGCTGGAGATGTCACAGGAGCTCTACTCCAATCTTTCTGAGCTAGGCTTTCGGCGCAGCGGCGAGCACCTCTACCGGCCCAAATGCCAAAATTGTAACGCCTGTATTCCAACCAGAGTCCCTGCCGCAAGCTTCTCGCCCAACCGCAGCCAGCGTCGCTGCCTCAAAAAAAATAGCGATATAGAAGTAAAAATATCCACCAGCTTGAACACTGAGCTCTACTACCCCCTGTACGAACGCTACATCAATACCCGACACAGTGACGGAGATATGTACCCGCCATCAATAGAGCAATTCACCTCATTTTTGGTGAGCGCCTGGGACGTAACGGAATACGCAGAGTTTTGGCTTGGAGACACGCTTGTGGGAGTCGCAGTGATGGACCGACTACAGCAAGATCTTACCGCGGTGTACACGTTCTTCGACCCTGAGCACACCGATCGCAGCCTCGGGGTCTTTGCCATTCTGTGGCAATTCCAATATGCACAAGCGCTGGATTTGAACTCGGTATACCTCGGCTATTGGATCAAAGACTGTGACAAAATGAACTACAAACTCAAATACCGCCCGGTACAGTTACTGGCAGATCGCCGTTGGGTAACCATTAGCTAGAACCACAATACTCAGCTCCAACTGATTAAATTTTTCTCTATTTGTCAGTAATTTAGCGTTTAAAGCCTTGGCTCTATGAGTCTTTTAGTGCACAATTCACGCCTGCTCGAATCTGGGTACTTTTTGAACTGAATTGAGGTGGTTGCCGGATGGCAAAAGAAGACAATATAGAACTGGAAGGCGAGGTAATTGATACCCTGCCAAATACAACGTTTCGCGTAAAACTCGAGAACGGCCACATTGTGACCGCGCACATCTCGGGCAAAATGAGAAAGAACTACATCCGTATTCTTACCGGCGATAAGGTTAAAGTAGAGATGACTCCCTACGACCTAAGCAAAGGCCGCATCACTTACCGCGCGCGCTAATAACGCTGTACTCTAGTTAGATCTGAGTCTCTGAAGCCGGCTAATCCTAAGCCGGCTCCGTTTCTAACTGCAACTTCTCTTCATCGACGGTAACGTGCACCACACCACCGGACTCTGAAAGATCTCCAAACAACACTTCCTCCGCCAAAGGCTTCTTGAGCATTTCCTGAATAAGGCGACTCATCGGACGCGCTCCCATCTTTTCGTCGTAGCCGTTGCTGGCCAGCCATTCTCTCGCCTCTTCAGAGACATCAAGAACCACTTTTTTGTCGTCTAATTGGGCTTGCAGTTGAACAAGGAACTTATCAACTACCGTTTTAATAACGTCGAGGTTCAAGGCACCAAACTGAAGAATAGAGTCCAGGCGATTTCTAAACTCCGGAGTAAACATCTTCTTGATGGCCTCCATTCCGTCGCTGGAGTGATCCTGCTTGGTAAAGCCAATTGAAGCGCGACTCATATCCTCGGCGCCGGCGTTGGTAGTCATGATCAATATGACATTGCGGAAATCCGCTTTGCGACCATTGTTATCGGTCAGAGTACCGTGATCCATCACCTGCAGTAACAGATTAAACACTTCGGGATGCGCCTTCTCTATCTCATCGAGCAAGACAACGCTGTGAGGATGTTTGGTAACGGCATCGGTCAACAAGCCGCCTTGATCAAAACCTACGTATCCAGGAGGAGCACCGATCAATCTGGAAACCGTATGGCGCTCCATGTATTCGGACATATCAAAGCGAATAAGCTCCACACCCATACTGGTCGCAAGTTGTTTACACAATTCCGTCTTACCAACGCCGGTTGGACCCGCAAACAGGAAAGAACCTATAGGCTTATCTGCGACATTCAAGCCTGCTCTAGACAGTTTGATAGCCGTGGATAACGCTTCGATAGCCTCGTCCTGACCAAACACGGTCATTTTCAGATTCGAGGCCAAATCTTTCAGCTGCTCTTTGTCCGAAGACGACACACTCTTTGGAGGAATGCGCGCCATCTTTGCAACGATATTCTCAATATCGCCAACGCCGATCAGTTTCTTACGCTTCGAAGGCGCCAGCAACTGCTGAAATGCACCAGCCTCATCAATAACGTCAATGGCCTTATCGGGCAAGAATCGCTCAGGAATATACCGCTCCGCCAATTCAGCCGCCGCCTTCAGGGCAGTATCTGTATAACGCAAGCCATGATGCTCTTCGAAACGAGACTTCAATCCTTTAAGGATCTGGAAAGTATCATCGACGCTTGGCTCGTTAACATCTACTTTTTGGAAGCGCCGCGATAGAGCTCTATCCTTCTCAAAAATACCTCGATACTCCTGGAATGTAGTGGAACCCACGCACCGCAGATCACCTGATGTCAGCAGCGGCTTCAATAAGTTCGAGGCATCCATGACGCCGCCAGAGGCCGCACCAGCACCAATAATGGTGTGAATTTCATCAATAAACAGGATCGCATGCTCCTGTTTTTTCAGCTCTGCCAGGAGACCTTTAAAGCGCTTTTCAAAATCACCGCGGTATTTGGTGCCTGCAAGGAGAGAGCCCAAATCAAGTGAATAGACCACGCTGGCCTTAAGCACATCCGGCACATCGCCATCGACAATACGCTTCGCCAAGCCTTCGGCAATAGCAGTTTTACCAACCCCGGACTCGCCTACCAACAGCGGGTTATTCTTGCGACGCCTGATCAAAATTTGACTGACCCGCTCGACCTCAGCCTGACGACCAACCAGCGGATCGATCCGTCCAACCATGGCCTCTTCATTTAGATTTGTAGCGTATGACTCAAGAGGACTAGGTGCTGGCGCGTCTGGAGAACCCAGCACCTCATCGGAAGATTCTGGGGCGGGATCTTCATGATGGTCATCGTGCCCGGATACTTTGGAAATGCCGTGGGTAATGAAATTAACCACGTCAATGCGAGCAACATTCTGCTGCTTGAGATAGTAAACCGCCTGACTTTCTTGCTCGCTGAATATTGCAACCAACACATTGGCACCCGTCACTTCGCGTTTGCCAGACGACTGAACGTGAAATACGGCTCGCTGTAATACCCGCTGAAAGCCTAGGGTTGGCTGGGTTTCGCGTTCGGTCTCACTCTCGGGAATCAACGGTGTGGTGGAATCAACGAATTCAATCAAATCACGCCGCAGAACATTGAGATCCGTACCACAGGCGCGCATTACATTGGCTGCCGATTCATTATCGATCAGCGCCAGCAATAAATGCTCAACCGTCATAAATTCGTGACGCTTGGATCTGGCTCCTTTAAAGGCTACGTTTAACGTTACCTCTAGGTCTTTGCTCAACATTGGCAGTTACCCCAACAACATAAAGTTCGATTACGAGACAGTTAGTCCTGCTCTAATACTGGACTATTCTTCGTCTCCGTCATCCACGGCTTCAATCTCGCACAGCAATGGATGTTCATTCTCTCTGGCATATTGATTCACTAACGCTGCTTTAGTTTCAGCGATATCTCGTGTGAATACGCCACAAACCCCTTTTCCTTGTGTGTGCACCGTCAACATTACATTCGTTGCCTGCTCGCGATTCATGGAAAAGAACATTTCCAGAATCTCTACAACAAACTCCATTGGAGTATAGTCGTCATTGAGCAGAACGACTTTGTACATAGATGGTCGCTTAAGCTGAGGCTTCGATTCCTCAACCGCCAGCCCTCCTTCACCCATATCTTCGTGTTCGTAACTCATAGTCAAGTTTAGCTGATTATTAGTGGTGTCCATCATTCTTGGGGGCTCTTCACCCGATATTCAATACGAAGCGGCTATTTTACCCGATGCACGGATCAATTCGGCTAAATATTGGACAATCTTGACAGCTCTTAACCCCTTGGTTATATATTATCCAGCCAGACCAAATTGCTCAAAAAACGGTCAGCTCTTTACTGACGCAAAGGGAGTGGTTTTAGATAGCTCTGGTTATAAGAACCCAAATGCGACGGCGAAGCAAGTAATAAAAACATAACAAGATTTGCCTACACCGACCAAGTAAGGGATACCGCAATGACGACGGGAATTGTTAAGTGGTTCAACAATGCAAAGGGCTATGGATTCATCCTCGCAGACGACAATCCAGAAGATCTTTTTGCGCATTTTTCTTCTATAGAAATGGAAGGTTACAAGACCTTGAAAGCAGGCCAGAAGGTCAGCTTTGATATTGAGAAAGCTGATAAAGGTTTCCATGCCAAGCGCATCAAAGTAATCGATGCTCAGCGCAAGGCTCCATCGACGCCGCCATCAACAGACGCACAAACCGAGACACCAAGCTTGGCGGCGGCCGGCTAACAACCAGTAATTTAAGGCGAGGTGCTGTAACACCCCGCTGGTGATCTACATATGCTGGATAATGGCGTCACCGAACTCCGAACAGGACAACAGGGTCGCATCGTCCATTAGGCGCTCAAAATCGTAGGTTACGGTTTTGGCGCCAATTGCTCTCTCCATACCGGAAATAATACAATCTGCCGCCTCATTCCAACCCAAGTGTCTTAGCATCATTTCTGCTGAGAGAACTAGAGATCCAGGGTTCACCTTATCCTGCCCTGCATACTTCGGCGCTGTACCATGTGTCGCTTCAAATACCGCGACCGCATCAGAAATATTAGCCCCCGGCGCAATACCAATACCCCCAACTTGAGCGGCAAGCGCATCAGACAAGTAGTCACCATTGAGATTGAGTGTTGCAATCACACTGTATTCATCAGGGCGCAGAAGTACCTGCTGTAACATAGCGTCGGCAATGACATCTTTGATGACTATCTCACTGCCGGTTTTCGGATTACTCATACGGCACCAGGGGCCACCGTCAATGGGGGTCGCGCCAAACTCCTGTTGCGCCAGCTCGTAGCCCCAGTCGCAAAAGGAACCCTCGGTGAACTTCATGATATTGCCCTTGTGGACCAGGGTCAGGGATGGCAAATCCTGGTCAATCGTATACTGCAACGCCTTTCTCACGAGACGCTTGGTACCCTCTTCTGATACAGGTTTCACACCGATTCCGCAGTTATTGGGAAAACGAATCTTGGTCACACCCATTTGTTGCTGTAAAAACTCAATAACTTGCGTAGCCTCATCGCTACCTGCTTTCCACTCAATTCCCGCGTATATATCCTCAGAATTCTCTCGAAAAATCACCATATTGGTTTTATGAGGTTCTCTCACCGGCGAAGGCACGCCCGTAAACCAACGCACGGGGCGTTGGCACACATACAAATCCATTTCCTGTCGCAGAGCGACGTTCAAGGAGCGAAAACCGCCACCCACTGGCGTGGTCAATGGCCCTTTGATACCCACCACGTAGTCTTTTATCGCTTCCAGAGTTTCTGCTGGAAACCAATCACCCTCATATTTTTCGGCGGCCTTTTCACCACAGAAGACCTCCATCCACTGAATACTCCTGGCGCCACCATAAGCCTTGGCCACCGCCGCATCAGTAACCTTGATCATCACAGGCGTGATATCAACGCCAATTCCGTCGCCCTCAATATAAGGAATCACAGGCTGATCCGGTACATTGAGCGAGAGATCGCTGTTTACGGTAATTTTTTCGCCGCTGTCCGGCACTGAAATATGTTGATACCCCATGACTCTACTCCTTGCAGTTCGCTATTCAGCCAATAAACTCTAATCGCAAAACACAGACACAAAACTCAAACACAAAAAAAGGGGCTTGGCACCGATACTGAGGCTGCTGAAAACAACAACTCAGACCGGCACCAAGCCCCTTTTTCTATAGCTGGCTTTAAGCGGAAATCAACTCAAGTGCAGCATTGAAAGTACTGCTGGGCCGCATGGCCGCAGAAGCCTTGTCATCGTCCGGTCTGTAATAACCGCCAATGTCCATGTTCGAACCCTGGGCGGCATTCAGCTCTTCTACAATAATAGACTCTTTTTCTGACAGTTCTTTTGCAAGCGGCTCGAAAACGGCTTTTAATTCAGCGTCATCGTTCTGCTCGGCCAGAGCTTGAGCCCAGTACATCGCCAGATAGAAATGACTGCCACGATTGTCCAGCTCATTTACCTTGCGCGAAGGCGACTTGTTGTTATCCAGGAAGCGACCATTTGCCACATCCAGAGTATCACCCAACACCTTGGCTTTTTTGCTCTCAAAGACCGTTGCCATGTGAGAGAAAGACTCAGACAGCGCCAGGAATTCACCGAGAGAATCCCAACGCAAGTGCCCTTCTTCCACAAACTGCTGTACGTGCTTTGGAGCAGAGCCGCCGGCACCAGTCTCAAACAGACCACCACCGTTCATCAATGGAACAATAGACAGCATCTTGGCACTGGTACCCAATTCTAGAATCGGGAACAGATCCGTGAGATAGTCACGCAGTACGTTACCAGTCACAGAGATGGTGTCTTGCCCCTTGCGAATGCGCTCGAGAGAAAACTTGGTAGCATCCACGGGAGACATGATGTAGATGTGCAGATCCTGAGTATCGTGCTCCTGCAGATACACCTGAACTTTCTTGATCAACTGAGCATCGTGGGCGCGGTTCTTGTCGAGCCAGAATACTGCCGGGGTGTTGGTCGCGCGAGCACGACGTACGGCGAGCTTCACCCAATCGCGGATCGGACCATCCTTAACCTTGCACATGCGGAAGATATCGCCTTCTTCTACTTCTTGTTCAAGCAGAACTTTTTCGTTGGCGTCGATGACCATAATGCGACCTTTACCCGGTGCCAGGAAGGTTTTATTGTGGGAACCGTATTCCTCGGCTTTCTTCGCCATCAAACCAACGTTCGATACGCTGCCCATGGTGCTTGGATCGTAGGCGCCATTTACCTTACAGTCGTCGATTACTGCCTGATAAACACCTGCGTAGCAGCGATCGGGAATAAGCGCCTTGGTATCATGAAGAACACCATCCGGCCCCCACATCATGCCGGAATCACGAATCATCGCCGGCATAGAAGCATCAACAATGATGTCGCTCGGTACGTGAAGGTTGGTAATTCCCTTATCAGAATTAACCATAGCGAGTTCCGGACGCTGTTTGTAGCACGCCTGGATATCAGCAACGATTTCGTCCTGCTGGGATTGACGTAAATCCTTGATCTTGGCGTACAGATCACCAATACCGTTGTTTACATCCACACCCAGGTTATCGAGTACCTCACCGTGCTTTTCAAATACCGGCTTGTAGAACTCACGGACCACGTGACCGAACATAATAGGGTCGGACACTTTCATCATAGTTGCTTTCAAGTGAAGTGACAGCAGCAGGTCCTGCTGCTTGGCTTCAGCAATTTCTTTCTCGAGAAAAGTATTCAGCGAGTTAATGTTCATAACTGCCGAATCAATCACTTCGCCTTTCAGTACTGGCGTCTTCTTGCGCAGAACTTTGACAATACCGTTATCGCCGACGTATTTAATGACCACGTTGCCTTTTTTCTTAACAACAGTGGATTTTTCACTGCCGTAAAAATCGCCGTCAGTCATATGCGCGACATGAGACTTGGACTCTGACGACCACTCGCCCATGCGGTGAGAATTTTTCTTTGCGTATTCTTTAACAGAAGCCGCGGCGCGACGGTCGGAGTTGCCTTCACGCAACACCGGGTTAACGGCACTGCCCTTGACCTTGTCGTACAGGGCCTTGACTTTGAACTGCTCGTCGTCTGCTGGTTCTTCTGGATAGTCTGGGATGTTGTAACCCTGCTCTTGCAGCTCTTTAATTGCAGCGTGCATTTGTGGCACAGAAGCACTGATATTAGGTAATTTTACGATATTGGCTTCAGGGGTTTCTGCAAGGAGACCGAGCTCGGTGAGATCGTCAGCAATTTTTTGGTCTTCTTTGAGATAATCAGAAAGGGTGGCCAGGATCCGGCCAGACAGAGAAATATCTCTGGTCTCAACTTGTACATCAGCCTTTTGGGCAAATGCTTGTACAATGGGTAGTAGTGAATAGGTCGCGAGAGCTGGTGCCTCATCGGTTAAGGTGTAAATTATTTTTGGTTTACCAGTGGTCATTGAATCTCCCAAGCGTTTAGGTGGGTCCGAAGCGAGCCATATTCCGATCAGTTTTTGACCTCTCAGTCACTCACTTTTGCGGGCCGGAATACTACCATTAGAAGCGCCTACAGTACAGATTATAAAAAGTCACATCACTAATACTTATGTCTAATATTATCTTGATCAATAAGCCATTTCGTGTTCTAAGCCAGTTTCAAGACAGTGAAAATCGCCGAACTCTAAAAGATTTTTTACCGGATCACCCGGGCTTCTATCCTGCTGGCAGGCTCGATTTTGACTCCGAAGGATTGATGCTGCTTACCAATTCTGGCGCGCTTCAGCACGCGATCGCCCACCCCTCAAAAAAACTCTGGAAAACCTACTGGGTTCAAGTTGAAGGCGCGCCATCCGAGGCCGATCTTGCCCCCCTGCGTCGCGGCATTCAACTCAAAGACGGGCTCACGCGCCCAGCTCACGTTCAAACTATCGATGAACCGGCTGATCTATGGGAGCGAGATCCACCGATACGGCAACGCAAGAACATTCCAACCCAATGGCTAGAAATCAGAATCAACGAAGGTAAAAACCGTCAGGTCAGGCGTATGACAGCTGCTATTGGCTTTCCAACCCTGCGCCTGATCCGGGCCAGTATTGGCGATTGGAACATAGAAAGATTACAACCAGGTGAATTTACGCTGACAGAAGCACCTGAGCCGAAAGTGCCAACGCCCACGCGGAAAAAAGCCAGTAGCCGCACAGACGCCCCGCACAACCATAACCGCAGGCGCGCACCCGCCAAACGTAAACCCCAGAGTCGCCTTACCCAGAACCACCAGAGCAAACGAGCCAAACGAGCCAAACGAGCCAAACGATGAATCGTGAGAATTTACCGCACGCCACTGTTGCCACTGTCGTAGAGAAAAACGGCAAATATTTAATGGTCAACGAGTACCGTTCCAATCGTTGGGTCTTCAATCAGCCAGCCGGACACATTGAGAGCGGTGAAGGCATTGTCGAGGCCGCCATTCGTGAAACCCTGGAGGAAACGGGCTGGCAGATAGCCCCCAGGGCCGTGGCCGGCATCAGTGTGTACCACGCCCCCAATGGCGTCAGCTACAT
>JALUYN010000534.1 GCA_027012915.1 Cellvibrionaceae bacterium | reverse complement strand
CAGATCTTTCTTGGGTAATAGATCCAGCCAATCGATGGTCTTGTATTGTTGATCTTGAGCCAGGGCGCTGGCCGGCAGCAGTGCTAGCAAAACCAGGGTTGCGATGACCGCAAGCAGCACGCGGCTTTTGTGTAAGGATATGGCTTTCAATGGCTACACCTTCGATATTAGAATTTATTGTGTAAGGTTATATTGTAACATCGCCTGCGGCCAGCACGAGTTGTATCAGAGACAAGACTTCCATTTATGACAATTGAACTTAGCAATGTATGTTTCGCCTACGCCGAAGATCCCTCGCGGAACATCGTCGACATTGAACGCTGGCAGGTTTCGGCTGGCGAAAAGGTGTTTGTGCAGGGCCCTTCGGGAAGCGGCAAGTCGACGCTGCTGAATTTAGTCAGCGGTATGCTGCGCGCCACATCGGGTGAAGTGTCAGTGCTGGGACAGCGCCTGGACAAAATGACCGATCGGCAGCGGGACAAATTCAGGGCTGGCCATATAGGCTACGTGTTTCAGCAGTTTAACTTGATCGCTTACCTTGATGCGGTCGAGAACATTCAGCTGGCTAATCACTTCTCGGCCAGAGGTGAGGCGCAGCGAGACGACATAAAGAAGCTGCTAATGGTGCTTAATATCACAGATTCTGATTGGAGTAAGCCCGTCGAGAAACTCAGTATTGGTCAGCAGCAGAGAATTGCCATTGCGCGCGCGATGATTAACAAACCTGAGATTCTAATTGCAGACGAACCGACTTCCTCTTTGGATTTGGATAATCGCGATAACTTTATGTCTGAGCTGACCGCTTTGGCATCAGAATATGGCACGACGTTGATCTTTGTCAGTCACGATGTATCTCTGGCGCGGTTCTTTGACCGCACCGATTCCCTATCGGATATAAATGCCGCCGGAGGTCGCTCCTGATGTTCTTTAGGTTGGCTTTCAAGAGTTTAATGAATCGTAAGGGCTCTGTGTTTCTCACTGTCATGGCGATGAGCGTCAGTATCTTTGTTTTGTTGGGGGTTGAACATATTCGCACCCAGACCAAGCAGAGCTTCAACAGCACGGTATCAGGTGTTGATTTGATCGTTGGGGCGCGCACCGGTAGTTTGAATTTGTTGCTGTACTCTGTGTTTAGAATAGGTGCGCCTACCAACAATATTGATTGGCGTACCTATGAACGAATTGCGGGCAATAAACGCGTCGAGTGGGCTATCCCCATTTCGTTGGGCGACTCTCATCGCGGTTATCGCGTTATGGGAACCACAACGGATTACTTCAAGCACTTTAGTTATGGTAAACAACACCCTTTGCAGTTTGCTGAGGGAGTGGCATTTGCCGATGTGTTTGATGTAGTGCTTGGCCATGAAGTTGCGAAGTCCCTCGGCTATTCACTGGGGCAGGAAATCGTGCTCGCGCATGGCTTGGGTAAAACCAGCTTCAGTCTCCACGATGATCGTCCCTTCAAAATTGTCGGGATTCTATCGCCGACTGGCACGCCCGTAGATCAAACGGTTCACGTTAGTTTGCAGGGCATCGAGGCG
>JALUYN010000533.1 GCA_027012915.1 Cellvibrionaceae bacterium | reverse complement strand
CTCTACTCTGTAGCAGTTTCCCTACCATCTGACTATAAGCTACTCCTCGGCGCCCTGTTGACTCTTGCGCCGGGTCAAACCTATACGCAATACCGGTCTCAGAGAAAAAATGAGATACCGCGTCTCACGTTGATGCCCGAGTTCGCGTCCTATACTGGGGCCAAATGTCAGTAGTGGAAGCCATTTTGAAGCCCGTTTATTTCCGATTTTTAAAGACGGCAATCCGGCAACGCTTTCTGAGCCTCAAGAGCCCCTCTGAACCAGACGTTGCAGCATCGGTTCCAAGCCATTAAGTTTGACTTCGTACATCAACGCCAACTGCCGGCCCAACTTATTGTCGGGGAATCCTTTACCCGCAAACCACACCAGATAGGGTTCCGGCAGATCCAGTAGTTTGAGCCCCTTGTGCTTACCGTAAGGCATGGTCTGATTGACTGCGTCCACGAGATCCTGACTGTTCAGCTCCAGGGTCATTCCACAACACCGCCCACGTAGTACCACAAGCCCTTGATGCGTTTGAAGGAGGAAACTTCGTGCATGCACTCTTCCTCCCCGGCGTCGTTGTTGTAAAAGGCATTGAACTCCACTTCACCTTCGTCTCCCTTCTGAGACTTATCCACCACCTCCAGTCGTTGCCAATTCAGAGTTCGCTCATTCAACTCCAGAGCTGTGAGGTTGCGCGCCATGGCTGGCAGCCAGGTTTTCATCAGATACTCCCCGTGACCGCCCAGGGCGTAGGCACTGAATCGCGAGCGCATTAGCTGTTCAGGAGTTTTGGCTGACTGTTGGCCTGAGAGAAAACGGCCACAGCATTTATCGAAAGGTTTGCCGGAGCAACAGATACATTGGGAAGACATAGAAAACACCGCGTCACTGCGACCTGCAAAGCAAGAAGCAATCTCGTGAATACCCGTAAAAACCCCGGGAGATTGCTTCGGCGCTATGCGTCTCGCAATGACGCTACCAAATTGAATAATATTAGCGGAGACTTTCGTTAATATTATTCAACACTTTCGAGCCTGGACAAAGCTCTTCTTCGGTCAGAGTACGCAGTGACTTGTTGGTTGAGTCCATATTGTCGTGCAGCTCCTGCGAATCCGTATCCAGATACAGCAGACCGGTCAACAATTGTCCTTCCGCCTTGTGATCTTTCATGGAACGTAAAGCCGAACGGCGATCGTGAATGTCCAGCTCAGGATCTTCTTTGCGCAAATGCACCACTGAGCCATCGTGCAACGTAACTTCTACCGAAGACTCCGGATCGTAGTTGGTGACAATTTCTTCGCGCATAGGCACAAAATCTACCGTGCCTGTGGCCGCCAGATGATCGCGCACATACTCATAGCCCTTGGTGGAGCCCGGGTTATTGTTGAAAGTCACGCAGGGAGACACTACATCGATAAAAGCAAAACCGCGGTGGGAAATGGCTGCCTTAATCAACGGGATCAATTGCGCCTTATCGCCAGAAAAGCTGCGCGCTACGAAGGTGGCCCCCAACTGCAAAGCCACTGCCGCCAGATCAATGGCCTCAAATGGATTGGGC
>JALUYN010000532.1 GCA_027012915.1 Cellvibrionaceae bacterium | reverse complement strand
GCTTCGTCGATGGCAAACAGCGCCAATTGCGCGCGTTGCAACATCTGAACCGTGCGGGGCTGAATCAGACGCTCGGGGGCGATGTAGAGAAAGTCCAAATCGCCGTTGATCAATTTGGATTCCACCGCCTGGGCGGTTTCCAGAGGCAGCGTCGAATTGAGATAGGCCGCTCGCACCCCGAGTTCACGCAGCGCATCCACCTGATTCTGCATTAAGGCAATCAATGGCGATACCACAATGCCACAACCGTTGCGGGCCAGGGCGGGAATCTGATAGCACAGGGACTTTCCCGCGCCAGTGGGCATAAGTACCAGAGCGTCTTCGCCTGCACTCACAGTTTCCACAATGGCTTGTTGATGGGCGCGAAAGTGATCGTAGCCAAAGGTGTGTTTGAGAATGTGATGTGGTGATTGGCTCATGCTGTCAACGGAGGTGGCACGGAAGGCCGCTATTGTATGTGTTCGAGGTGTGGTTGGATATTGTCAGAGGTATGAATTTTTGATGTATTCCGGTAGGTGCTGGAGAATTGTCGGGTATTATTGAGGCCAGACAAATGCATAAGACCAAGGAGCTGAGATGACTGATGCAAACGATGTGGACTATGGGCCTTTAGCGGGCTTGATTGGCACCTGGAAGGGAGAGCGGGGGCTGGATATTGCGCCAGAACCGGATGGTATCGAGCGCAGCCCTTTCTACGAGACCATCACCTTTGAGCCTGCAGGTGATGTCGACAACGCCGAAGAGCAAGAGTTGGTGGTGGTGCGCTATCACCAGGCGGTGTTTCGCTCGTCCAATGATGAGCAGTTTCACGATCAGGTGGGTTACTGGACCTGGGATGCAGCTACTGGCAGCATTTCCAATTCCTTTGTCATTCCACGCCGCGTAGCGGTGGTTGCCGGCGGTAGCGTGGTATCCGAAGAAAACGGCGTGATCACGTTAAAAGTGGATGCTGCCGATGGCGACAAGGACTGGGGGGTGAGTCAGTCGCCGTTTATGCGGGACAAGGCGCGTACGGTGTCGTTTACGCAGACGCTGGTGATTGACGGGGATAACCTTTCGTACAAAGAAACCACTGTTTTGGATATTTATGGTCGCTCATTTGATCATCTGGATTCCAGCCGTTTGGTGCGTGTTTCCTGATCGCGATTTCGGGGCCGAAATGATTCGGTCCTATATAACTCCGCCGATTTAGCGGAACACTGGATAGCGTGAATTCATTTATCCGGCGTTTTTTAGTGGCGGTATAATTGGAGCGTGGTCATATCCTGAAGGAGGTGTTCCATGCTTCACCCTGATTTCAAAAATGGTCAAAAGCTCGACCTGCAATCCGCCCTGTCACTGTTTGTGATTATGATGGGGTTTCTGTTTTTGATTGACGCGGCCCCTGGGGCTCACACTGTTATCACTGTGTTAATGATCGCGCTGGGATTTGCCTGGTTTTTCGGGCACGAGTCGGTGCAGCGCTGGTGGTTAAAGCACCACCCTCATCACCCTGATGATCCCAATGTGCGCCCCAAAATTATGCGTCCCCGCGTGATGCATTAGTTGTTGGTGGGTTCTGCTGACGCCTTCAGTTCGTCCAGCCAAAAGGCGGTGCCGCCAACCACGGCAATGGGCAGTATAAAAATGTTGGCGATTGGCAGCATGGTGCCGCCCATAACCAACCCGCCAAAGCCCAGGCTACTGTACTTTTTGCCTGCCAGTTGGTCGCGCAGTACGGGGAATGGTGTCTGATGATTATCTGCCGGATAGTCAACGTATTGAATGGCCATGCACCAAGCTCCCCAGATAAACATGACGACGGGCATCACCACGCTGAACGGCGGAATGATAAACGACAGAATAAAACCCCCTAGCGTCAGCAGCGCACCGCGCCACAGAAAGTACCAGAGTTTGCGCAGCTCTCGCAGCATCACACGGGGGATCATCCGAGCCAGAGGTTCCGACGGCGGCGCTTGACCTGTGATTAACGCCTCGGTTTTCTCCGCCAGCAGTCCGTAAAAGGGGGCCGCGATCAGGTTGGTGAGAATGCTGAAACTGTAGCCGTAAACCAGTAACAGCAACAGTGAAAAAAGTGTCCAGAGAATCCAGCTAAGGAAATCGAGCCAGCCGGGTAGAAAGTCCAGCATCCAATCAATAGCGCCGCCAAATTGCTGAATCAGTATGCCGGTAATGGCGACGAATAGAGCGAGGTTTACCAGCAGCGGCACTAGAATAAACAGCCGCAGTTCAGGTCGCAGCATTAGCTGCGCGCCCTGGCTAAGGTAATGCAAACCGTTCACCAGGTTGTTGCTGAACTTTTTACTGCTCAGCTTGGGGCCGGCTGCTGGCGTACTCACGTTATTGAGCTCCGGCTTTTACCAGAGTCTCTTCGTAGTCGCCGCCGTGACGATGCTCACGCACGATGGTGAGAATGGTCTTGCCTTCAGGGCCTACTGCATTGATGTCGCGCTTTTGCTCCAGAAAGAAGCCGACAAAGGTTGCGAAGTTGTCGGCCTTCATGCCGCGGTAGGCTTTTTCCAGAACGTGAAAGTCCGGGTTGGTTTCGCCGTAGGCTTCAAGGTCAAGAAAGGTCTTGATGCGAGCGTCGTCAAAAGTTTCGCCCAGTACTTTTTGCTTGTCTTTTTTCAGTGACATGTTCAGTTTACCTATTTCTAATCTGTAGGGCGCAGTAGCCAAGCTACTTCGCCCTCGGTGGTTGATTCGGTTAGAGCAGATTGTTGAGTTTTTTGCTCAGGATCTTATTCACTAATCCAGGGTTGGCCTGGCCCTTGGTGGCTTTCATAATTGGTCCCATAAAGCCGCCCATTTTTTTCTTGCGCTTGGCTTCGTCGGAGGCGAGCCAGTCGTCGATCATGGCCTGGCTGTTGGCCAGTACTTCGTCGACGATTTTCTCCAGCTCACCGGTGTCTGACATTTGTTTCAGGCCCTTCTTCTCGATGATGCTGTCGGCGTCACCCTCGCCTTGCCACATGGCGTCAAACACCTGCTTGGCAATTTTGTTGGAGATGGTGTTGTCGCTGATTCGGACAATCAATCCGCCCAAATGTTCAGCGGATACGGGACTGTCTTTGATCGATTTTTCTTCGCTGTTGAGTCGAGCCGACATTTCACCCATAACCCAGTTGGCAGCTAACTTGGCGTCCTTGCAAGTGTTGACGGTAGCTTCGAAGAAGTTCGCGATGTTGCCGTCGGCGGCGAGAATTCCTGCATCGTAGGGAGACAGTTGGTAGGACTCCTCAAAACGCTGCTGACGAGCGTCTGGTAATTCCGGCAGCTCCTTGCGAATGGCTTCGATGTAGTCGTCGTCGATCTCTACCGGCAGCAGATCCGGGCATGGGAAGTAGCGATAGTCGTTGGCTTCTTCCTTGGAGCGCATGGAGCGTGCGGTCTTGGTGTCGCCATTGTAGAGGCGGGTTTCCTGAACGATGTCGTCGCCGTCTTCGAGTACGTCGATCTGACGTTCAACTTCCAATTTAATGGCTTCCTCCATAAAGCGGAAGGAGTTGAGGTTTTTGGTTTCCGTGCGGGTTCCCAGTTGCTCGACGCCCTTGGGGCGGATGGAAATATTCACATCGAAGCGCATGGAACCCTGAGACATTTCGCCGTCACAGATACCCAGCGATGTCACAATGGAGTGCAGTTTCTTGGCAAAGGCCACAGCCTCTTCGGCATTGCGCATGTCTGGTTCCGAGACAATCTCGATCAATGGTGTGCCGGCGCGGTTGAGGTCGATACCGGACATGCCGTGAAAGTCTTCGTGTAGGGACTTGCCGGCATCTTCTTCCAGGTGCGCGTGGTGAATGCGGATAGACTTGGTGCTGCCATCGCTGAGTTGAATTTCGACATGACCCGGGCCAACAATCGGGGCGTCCAGTTGGGTGGTTTGGTAGCCTTTGGGCAGATCCGGGTAAAAATAGTTTTTGCGTTCAAATACCGAACGTTTACCAATGTCGGCGTCGATGGCCAGACCAAACATGATGGCGTAGCGGAAGGCCTGCTCATTGGGCACCGGCAGGGTGCCGGGCATGGCCAGGTCTACGGCGCACGCCTGGGTATTGGGTGCCGCACCGAAGTCGGTGCTGGCGCCGGAAAAGATCTTGGTGTTGGTGGCCAGTTGTACGTGTACTTCCAGGCCAATAACGGTTTCCCATTCCATTCTTTGTATCTCCGCGTGCAGTGTTTGCACGGACTGTTAATTCTGCAGTTATAACGCCGGTTTTTAATCGTGAGTCGGGGCTGTCTTCAGGTGATGCTCGGTAGCGCTCTGGAATTGGTGCGCAGCATTTAACAGGCGTCCCTCTTCGAAGTAGTTGCCGATCAACTGCAGGCCCACGGGTTTGTCATTGACCAGTCCACAGGGAATGGACATGCCCGGCAGACCGGCAAGGTTGACGGAGATGGTATAGATATCTTCCAGATACATGGCTACGGGGTCGGCATTCTTGGAGCCGAACTCGAATGCCGGTGCCGTGGCGGTAGGACCCATGATGACATCGACTTCGCTAAAGGCATCGACGAAGTCCTGTTTGATCAGTCTGCGTACCTGTTGAGCTTTGCGATAGTAGGCGTCGTAGTAACCCGCAGAGAGAGCGTAGCTGCCCACCAGAATACGGCGTTTCACTTCCTCGCCAAATGCTTCGCCCCGCGAGCGCTTGTAGAGATCACCCAGATCTTTTGGATCTTCACAGCGATAGCCATAGCGCACACCGTCGAAGCGCGACAGGTTCGCTGAACACTCTGCCGGTGCGATTACGTAGTAGGCGGGAATCGCGAGGTCTGTGTGCGGCAGGCTGATTTCCTTGATGTTGCAGCCGAGCTTTTTGTATTCCTCAATAGCCGCTTCTACTCGTGCACCGGTTTCGGCGTTCAGACCCTCACCAAAGTATTCTTTGGGAATGCCGACGGTCATACCCTGCAAGCTATCGTTGAGAGTTGCCGTGTAGTCAGGTACCTCGCGCTCGATGCAGGTGGAATCTTTGCTGTCGTAGCTGGCCATGGTGTTCATCATGATGGCAGCGTCTTCAGCGGTGCGGGTGATAGCGCCACCCTGGTCCAGGCTTGATGCATAGGCGATCATGCCCCATCGGGATACGCGCCCGTAAGTGGGTTTTAAACCGGTCACGCCACAGAGGCTGGCTGGCTGGCGAATAGAACCGCCGGTGTCGGTCGCGGTGGCGGCGACTGCCAGTTGCGCTGCCACGGCTGCGGCGGAACCGCCCGAGGAGCCTCCGGGAACGCAGTTGGTGTCCCAGGGGTTTTTCACCGGGCCGTAGAAGCTGGTCTCGTTGGAAGAGCCCATGGCAAACTCGTCCATGTTGAGCTTGCCAAGAGATACGGCGCCGGCGTTTTTGTAGTTTTCAACCACGGTAGCGTCGTAGGGAGGCACGAAGTTGTCGAGCATTTTTGAGCCGCAGCTGGTGCGCACACCGTCGGTACAGAAGATATCTTTGTGGGCAATGGGAACCCCGCACAGAGGGTTGTCATTGCCTTCGCTGAGCTGCTTGTCCGCGGCGCGGGCCTGTTCCAGTGCCTGTTCGGCGGTGACTGAAATAAAGCTGTTGTAGTTGGGATCCAGGCGCTGGATACGATCCAGATAGTGCTGGGTTAATTCTTCGCTGGAATATTCCTTGTTACGCAAGTCGCGGGCAATTTGCGCGATGGTATTGGCGTGCATTGGCAGGCTTTCCTGTTAGAAATTCGGTAGTGGATTCAGGGCGTGGATCAGTCGATAACTTTGGGAACCAGATATAGGCCGTCTTCGGTTTCCGGTGCAATCGCCTGAAATGCTTCGCGGCGATTTTCTTCGCTGACTTGATCGGCGCGCAGGCGCTGGGTGGCATCCATGGGGTGTGCCATGGGGGCGACGCCGTCGGTGTCGGCGGCTTGCAGTTGATCCACCAGTTTCAGTACGTCTGTTATGCTGCTGGCCGCTTCATCGACGGTAGCTTCTGTGATTTCTATGCGGGCCAGTTCGGCCAGTCTGGTGATCTCTGAACGATCCACAGTTGGTCTCCATAGGTTGAAATAGTGTGTCGCCCAGCCTGCCGGACGGTGGCTCAAGGCGTAAAAATTTGGTTGTCGTATGCTTTTTGAACAATAAGCGCGGATTTGTGAACCAAGTTGCTAAAGTTACCACATTTGTGCCTTGCCCTAAATCCCCGCCGTTGGTAGAGTTCCACAACTTATCAGGGGGCTGGGGCGGTGCCCGTTGGCCGGCGAAAACAACAATGAAAACACCGGTTTAGAGCCTGTTGCTATCGGCAGGGCGACCCCGCAAGACATTCTTCAGAACAGAATACAATTGAATAAGGTTTGATCTTCGATGCTTAAGCGTTTGCGTGGAGTATTCTCCAACGATCTTTCTATTGATTTGGGTACGGCGAACACCCTGATTTATGTTCGCGACAGAGGCATCGTACTGGACGAACCATCGGTGGTTGCTATCCGCCATCACAATGGCCAGAAAATTGTTGAAGCAGTGGGTGTGGAAGCCAAGCGTATGCTGGGGCGTACGCCGGGTAATATTACTGCGATTCGCCCGCTGAAAGACGGCGTGATTGCCGATTTCCAGGTTACCGAGAAAATGCTGCAGCACTTTATCAAGAAAGTGCACGAAACTGCTTGGTTTCAGCCAAGCCCGCGAGTGTTGGTTTGCGTGCCCTGTCTGTCCACCGAAGTGGAGAAACGTGCAATTCGTGAGTCGGCCCTGGGTGCCGGTGCTCGTGAAGTGCGCTTGATAGAAGAGCCCATGGCAGCTGCAATAGGTGCTGGCTTGAAGGTTGAAGAAGCCACCGGCTCCATGGTGGTGGATATCGGCGGTGGCACTACAGAGATTGCCATTATCTCGCTCAACGGCGTGGTGTATTCGGATTCTGTGCGCATTGGCGGCGACCGTTTCGACGAGGCCATTGTCAACTACGTGCGACGCAACTATGGCAGCGTCATCGGTGATGCTACCGCCGAGCGCATTAAACAGGAAATCGGCTGTGCCTACGCCGGCTCACAAATGCGTGAAATCGACGTCCGTGGTCGCAATCTTGCCGAGGGTGTGCCACGCAGCTTTACCTTGAACAGTGACGAAATTCTTGAAGCTCTGCAGGAGCCTTTGGCAGGCATAGTGCAAGCGGTGAAGAGTGCTCTGGAGCAATCGCCGCCGGAACTCGCCTCCGATATTGCCGAAAGTGGTATTGTTCTGACTGGTGGTGGCGCTCTATTGCGCGACCTGGATCGTCTGCTCACCGAAGAAACCGGTCTGCCGGTGATTGTTGCCGAAGATCCTCTGACCTGTGTGGCTCGTGGTGGTGGTAAGGCACTGGAGTTGATGGACAGCCGTCGCATCGACCTGTTATCTAACTAGCGATTGTTCGAAACCGGGTTTTTCGAATACGCACTAACCTATTTGCGGCCGCGTTGTGGCCGCTGTCAGTGAACAGGAGTTTGTCCCATTAAACCGCTGTTTACTCGAAGCGCGTCTGCGGGATCCCGAGTTATGGGAGTGGGCGCTATTGCGCTGGCGCTGGTGGCCATTAATTTGTACACCGATTGGCTAGACCCCGTGCGCGCAAAACTTGAACTCCTCTCAACGCCTTTCTTTAAAGTGGTCAATGCTCCATCTCAAGTCTACGAGTGGGGTGAAGAGGCGCTGGTCAGCCGCGAAGAACTGCAGTCAGACAACAAGGCACTACGTGCCGAGTTGGTGATTCACAAGCGCAAGTTGCAGCAGATGGGCGCTCTGGCCGCGGAAAACGTGCGTCTGCGCCAGTTGCTCAATTCTGCCAAGATTATTAGCGACCGTGTTCTGGTCGCCGAGCTCATCAGTGTTTCCCCCGATCCTCTTATTCACAGTGTGACCCTAAACAAAGGCAGCGTTGATGGTGTGTATATGGGGCAGCCACTATTGGATGCTCATGGTTTGATGGGTCAGGTGACACATGTGGGAGAGTTCCAGTCGCGGGCGCTGTTGATTACCGATGCGACTCACGCACTTCCCGTTCAGGTGAATCGCAATGGTGTGCGGGCTATTGTTGAGGGTGTGGGCGATCTCTATAAATTGGATCTGCGTCATCTCGCCAATACCGTGGATATTCGCAAGGGCGATTTGCTGGTCAGTTCGGGATTGGGGCAGCGTTTTCCCGTGGGCTATCCTGTCGCAGAGGTGGTTTCCGTAGTGCGCGATCCCGGTCAGCCTTTCGCTCAGGTCGAAGTTCGGCCCAAGGCGCAGTTAAATCGCAGTCGCCACGTACTGTTGGTGTTTAGCGAAACCGAGTATCAACGTAGCAAGGTGGATGGCGGTGGCGCTGGTCAAACCCCATAATCGTTGGATTATCGTCGCCTCCTATTTATTGGCGCTGATGCTGAGTGTATTTCCCCTGTTCTATGAGGCCCGCTGGCTGCGCCCGGAGTTTCTGGCGCTGTTTGTAATCTTCTGGGCGATACGTTTGCCGCAACAGCTAAGTCTGCTCTGGGTATTTCTGGCCGGCTGTTGGTTGGACGTGCTCGAAGGTGTTGTGCTGGGGCAGCATGCCCTGGCTTTGGTGCTGGTGGCCTATCTGGCGCTGCTGGTTCACAAGAGGATGCAGCACTACGTGAGCTGGCAGCAGCTGTTGGTGGTTATGGCGATCATTGCTGTACACCAATTGTTGGATAACTGGATTCACAGTTTTCAGGGCGGGGCGGCCGCCAATCTGGATTTTTTAATGCCAGCGTTTATCAGTGCTTTGTTATGGCCCCTGGTGCGAGAGGGGTTGGATCGATTGCGCAATCGTTTTCGAGTGACCTGAAGCGGGATTCTCCGCTGTTTGAGGTGTATCATGAAAGGTATCTATTTGGCGTCGAAATCCCCGCGTCGTCGTGAATTGTTGGCGCAAATTGGCGTCAAACATCGAGTGCTTTCTGTAGATGTTCCGGAACAGCAAGGGCCAAATGAAACTCCACATGAGTATGTGGAGCGCTTGGCTCGAGACAAGGCACTCGCAGGTTGCCGTGAATTGGAGGCGCAGGGGTTACCGTTGGCGCCAGTCCTGGGATCAGACACTCTGGGTATTCTGGGGGGGCGAGTGTTTGAAAAGCCCCGTGATAGGGCCGATGCCGTGACGATGCTGAAGGCGTTGTCGGGTCAAACTCATCAGATTCTCAGCGCAGTGGCGCTGGTATCGGGTGATCGTCTGGCTG
>JALUYN010000531.1 GCA_027012915.1 Cellvibrionaceae bacterium | reverse complement strand
TGGTGCGCGCGCCAAACCTGACTTACAAAAACTCATCACATTCAAGCAGCTCAATTTGTTACACGACTGGCCTATGAAAGGGCCTTTTGATGTGATTTTCTGTCGAAATGTTGTAATTTATTTCGATAGAGAAACTCAGCAGCGCCTTTTCAATCGCTACGCTGAACTATTGGCTCCCGGGGGATACCTGTTTATCGGTCACTCGGAAAACCTGCATAAGGTTTCTGACCGTTTTAAGTCTGTCGGCAGAACAATCTATCAGCGAATCAAATAGGTTGAACCAGAGGGATTTTGTGGCATATCAGCACCCCCCATTACCTAGACCCTTGGCGGGTTTTGAGCACGTCAATCGATATTGGGATCGTCGCCAGGGCGTTGCCGCGGCAAAAATATTGCCTGGTCAATTCTACGTGAGTACCCAGGGAGAAATGATCTCCACGGTGCTGGGTTCATGTATCTCAGCGTGTATTCGCGATAAGCGTCTTGGAATTGGTGGTATGAATCACTTTATGCTGCCGGAGTCCGCCGATGGCAAGGGCTCCTGGGAGACTGGTGCAGTGACCGGTGCCTCGTCTCGCTATGGTAACTGGGCGATGGAATTTCTGATTAACGCCATACTCAAGCAGGGCGGTCACAAAACCAATATGGAAGTGAAACTGTTTGGGGGGGGCGCTGTATTGGCGAATATGACCAATATCGGGCAGCGCAATATTGATTTCGCGCGTAGCTATCTTGAACAGGAAGGGTTAGAGGTTGTAGCCCAAGATGTCGGTGGTTCTTATCCGCGCAAGGTTCTCTACTTTCCCGATACGGGCTCGGTAAAAATGCGTAAGCTCAAAACTCAGCGTAACGACACCGTGGAGCGTCGCGAGAAAGCTTATATCCAGTCGATTTCCGAGAAGCCTGCTGCCGGGGATGTGGAATTGTTTTAGCACTTGCTAGTTTTGTATAGCGAGCAATGGGCTGATGAAGGAATGGTATGAACGATAAGAAGAGTATTAAAGTCCTGATTGTGGATGATTCGGCGTTGGTGAGGACGTTACTGACCGAAATTCTGCAGTCGGAACCAGCCATTGAAGTGGTTGGTGCCGCGCAAGATCCCTACGAAGCCAGGGAAATGATCAAACAGCTCAGTCCGGATGTGCTGACCCTGGACATTGAAATGCCGAAGATGAACGGCATAGCCTTCCTCAGTAATTTGATGCGATTGCGCCCCATGCCGGTAGTTATGATCTCTACGCTCACTCACGCGGGAGCTCCGGCAACGCTGGAGGCTCTCGAGTTGGGCGCGGTGGACTTTCTGCCGAAGCCTAAGGGCGAAAGTGGCACTTCTTTGAGCGACTACCGCGCTACGATTATCAGCAAGGTTCGAGCGGCCGCTTCGGCGAATCTGGCGGGGCGCGATAACGCCTGGTTAGATCAGACTCCGGTCAAGGCGTCTGAAGGGCAGCTCAGAGCGAATTTCATGTGTGCCATTGGCGCATCCACTGGTGGCACGGAGGCAATTAAAGAAGTACTCAGGGTCATGCCAAAACAATCTCCACCTATGGTTATT
>JALUYN010000530.1 GCA_027012915.1 Cellvibrionaceae bacterium | reverse complement strand
GGCGCCATCGATCTGGCCATTGCCCCCTTCAGCCCGCAACAGCGCTCAGAGGAATATCAAACTGTGCTGCATTGCGAAGAGGAAATCGCCCTCATCGTCCGCAACGGGCACCCATTGACTGAGCACCCTCTGCCGCTGACCGAAGAGGCTGTCGCCGCCTATCCCATCGTATCGCCAAACACACCGAGTCATCTGGGCGCTCAGCTATCACTCGACTTGCCTTCACACCGCAAGATTACCTGCGATAACTACAGCCTGGCCAAGACAGTGGTGCGCAACAGTGATTTTGTTACCGGAGGCCCGGAATCCATATTTGAGGCTGAGATTGAAAATGGTGAACTGGTGAAACTGCCGCAACCTCTGATGATGCACTGGAAGAGCTACGGAATCGCACGCCCGGAAACCCTGTTAATGCCCACTGTGCAAGCGGTCATCGACGCCTTCGCGCAATATATGAAGCCCTACCCACCGGGCAGCTGAAATCCTTTTAAAATCAACGGCTTTAATCAAACAATTTTCGCCAACACACAAAGATGTAACAAATCTGAAATATTTAAAACGGATAATTGCCCCTCCTATTTCAAGCGCTTTTTTCAACAAGCGCCGCGCTGACTTCATCTCGCAGAGCCAGCTTTTTGACCTGCAGTTAACTTCGTTAGGGACCGCCCGTGATCAAACCAATCAGTTCATTTATTTCCGTTCGCCAGACAGTGTTGAATCTGTTGTTACTTGGCTCTCTCGCCAGCACTGCAACCCAGGCCACGGAACCTTTCGAACTGACCATTCACGGTTCCAACACTTTGGGCGCAAAGCTGATTCCGGAGTGTGCCAAGGCCTTTCTGGCACATAAAGGTGTCGACAATCCCGGCATCAATATCACCGCCGAGAACGAATTTATGGTGAAAGGGCTGGACCACTTGCCGCGCATCGCCATCGCCGCTCACGGCTCCAGCACCGGCTTTCGCTCACTGGCCGCGGGCAAAACCGATATCGGCATGTCATCACGCCCGATCAAGGGCAAGGAAGTGGCCAAGCTGGACTTTCTCGGCAATATGCTCAGCCGTGATTCCGAGCACCCGGTGGCAGTGGACGGTCTGGCCATTCTGGTGCACCAGAACAACGCCATCGACTCTCTGAATACAGATCAGATTGCACAGATTTTTTCCGGTGAGATACGTAATTGGAATCAGCTCGGCGGTCCAGATGCCGAGATCAATCTGCACGCCCGGGACAATAATTCGGGCACCTGGGATACCTTTAAGAATTTGGTGCTGCGCAAGGTCTACAAACTCCATGACAGCGCCAAGCGCTATGAATCCAACGACGACCTGTCCGACGCCGTAGCGGCCGACCCCGCCGCCATCGGTTTCAGTGGCCTCGCTTCTGTACGCAACAGCAAAGCCCTGGCCGTTTCTTACAAGGGCACCGAGCCGGTTGCCGCCGGACGTCTGACCGTTGCCACGGAAGACTATCCCCTGACCCGTCGCCTGTATCTCTACACCGCCGAGCAGCACTCGGAGATCGTTAATGAATTTATTCACTTCTGTCAGAGCAAC
>JALUYN010000529.1 GCA_027012915.1 Cellvibrionaceae bacterium | reverse complement strand
AATCTTTGGTTAAAGAGGTTGTCTTCAGCCAGGAGGATGCTCAGTTTATCCAGTGGCCGGGCTTGCGCTTGAGGTTGAACTTGAGGTTGGACTAGATGTTGAGCAGGCGGTTGGCCTGGAGCCTGAGTCTTGTGCGCAAAATGTTCTCCTAGCATTGGCAGCTGCGGTTCAGGGGTTGGATTGAGAAGCACGTCCAGGGGAGCCTGTGTGGCTCCCTGACTGAGCTGATCCAACGCCCAGGTGAGACGGCTCTGGGTGAGAGGCTTGCGAGTCACAACAATGGGAAAGTAGTTGATCTCGTAGTGACTGTTGTCCAGGTTGGACTGCTCCGACAACGCCAGCACAATCGGTCCCTGATAGACATTTCGCAGCTGTTGTAGCTGACGTTGCAGGTCGTGCTCGCTATTGCGGCGCAGGTCATAACCCATGAGCAGCAGTCCTTCGCTGTCGTTCATGGGTAGTACCTCGAGAAGGTCTTCAAAGCTGTGCGGGGCGTATACGTCGCGGGTGATTTTTAGAAGGATGTTGCGCCACGCGCGTTTGGTCCACGCGTTTAGATCGAACAGGTACGCGCTGAGGTCCTGTTGCTGCTGGGTACTGCGGCCGTCAAACAGTGTGGTCTTGTAGGCAAAGGTAAACCTAACCTCGGTGCCTTCACCGGGTTCGCTGTCTACTTGTATGGTACCGCCCATTAATTCCACAAAATCCTTGGCAATGGACAGCCCGAGGCCTGTGCCTTCGTATTGTCGGGTGGAGCTTTCGTCGCATTGATAGAAGGGGTCAAACAGGTGATCGACCTCGCCCGGGGCTATGCCGCTGCCACTGTCCTTCACTTCGATGGCTATTAGCGGCTGTCCGTCATTGTCCTGGGCATTGGAGATAAACACCACGATATCGCCAAAGTCGGTAAATTTGATGGCGTTGGCGACAATGTTATTGAGGACCTTTTTCAGCTTGTCGAAGTCCACCTCAATTTCCAGGGGAACGTCCGAGTCGATCATCAGATTGAGCTCGATTCCCTTCTTATTCGCCGAGACGCTGTGCATATCCAGGATGTTGCGCAGCAGGTGTTCAAGATTGAAATGGCTGGGGCTGAGCTTAAAGGTGTTGGATTTGAGTTTGGAGAAATCCAGAATGTCGTTAATGGTCGATAGCAGGACCGAGGAGGTGGCCAGAATCATCTCAATATATTCTTTGCGGGTTTGGGGCTGTTCGGTCTTATCCAGTATGCCTACAAATCCCATAATGGCGGTCAGAGGGGTGCGCAGTTCGTGGCTCATTCTGGCAAGAAAGTCATCTTTGGCTTTGTTGGCTTCCTCGGCGCGAATGCGGGCGCTGATCAGATCGTTGTTTTTAAGCTCCAGATCCTCCACGGCTTCGATCCACTGACTGCGTACTTTGTCGATCGCGTTTTCAAGCGTTTGTTGGGACTCGCTTACTTGCAGGGCCAGGTTATTAATGCCCTTTTCCAGTTGTCCCAGCTCCGCGTCACTCACCTCCGGCAGTCGATGATTGAAGTCGTGTTTACTGTAGTGTTCCACTGCCCGGGTAATCTTGCGCAGGGGCGTGGTGATAGTGCGAGCGAACTGAATTGCCAGCCAGAATGCGATCACCGTGGTGACGGTGGTGATCATTAGATTGTTTATCAGAATATTGCGATGCTCTTGCTCGCTCTGCTTGAGGTCAATGGCGATGGTGATCCAGCCGATGGGTTTCTGTTCCTGTTCATCGCCGTCCAGACCTTGCAGTTCTTGCTCTGGGTCGTCGGAGAATCCCTCTTCGGTGTAGTGAACGGCTTTAACAAAGAACCATTGGTCTTCTCGTAAAAAGTGATCACCGTCGGAAAAGGGGGCCAGTCCGATATTGAGCTGACGACTGAAGTCGTGGGGTATCGGTGACTTATTTTCATCAAAAAAGTGAACGCTGGTAATTTGTGGGTCCACCATCAGGCTCTTGGCCAGATTGTTGAGGCTGCGGGTGTCCTCGGCAAAGAACGCCAGCTGGCCGGCGTTGGCGGCCTGGGCCAGGAGTCGTTCGGAACTGCTGCGAATACTCTCTTTGTCCTGCTCGAAGGTTTCGATGGTGTGGTAAAGGGTAATCAGTGTCGCGGTGAGAATCAGCGGTGCGGCTACCAGCGCGAGAATTTTATAGCGGATCGGCCACTGATTGATGTATGACTTCATGGAAGCGGCCTTTAACGTGAGCGCAGTGCTGCGTCGGTGTTGCTTTCCATGGTTTTGAGTTGTTGTTCCAGTGCGTCAGCGTCAATCATGCTTTGCAGTTTACGGGCAACATTACTGTTGACCGAAACACTGAAGTGGCGTCCGTGCCGTAAGGTGTGGGATTTGTGTTTTTCTTCTGTGGGGTGAATCAGGTATTCCGCCAGATCCTCGCCGATATCTTCGGGGCTGGCGTACAGCGAGACCAGCGCTCCAGCCTCGGAGTATTTCTGCGAGAAACCGATAACCGGTACTTTGTAGCGCAGGCTCAGCTGCAGAATCAGTTTGGCAACCAGGCGGTTGAACAGCTTGGCGCTGGGCTGCACGATCAGAACATCGCTGTTGAATATCAATGGTTCAATAACTTTTACTGGATTGTCCTCCAATTGCAGCTCGACACTGCGAATCTCCAGGTCGCTGTTGTTCGCTTCGGAATCAGCAATAACCGAGCGATTGGACTGAGTATTGGAAGACAGCAGGCCTACTCGGTAGGGTTCCTGGCCATGGCCGATCAGACTTGCCAGGTTGAGCAGTCGCTGCAGCGGTTGATCGATATAAAGTGCAGTTAGATTGGAGCGCCCCGGCACCTGTTCGCGAATGGCTTCGAAGGAATTACTGGTAATAAATCCGCAGCTAACAGCGGAGGATGTGCTGTGTTTTGCGGCGTAGTCGCACGCTTTGGAACCTATGGCGACAATGTGCTGGGCATGAGTTAGCGCCTGGTGCAGTTCAGGATTGATCTGCTCTCTGGATAGCACATAACTGCTGCCGGTGGTTTGCCCTTGCAGTTGTAAACGCTGGGTCAAGCGCGTTGCGGCGCGGCTGTAGGCCGGTGCATCTGAAGCACTGAGGATTACCAGCCGCTGCTCCGCAGCGGAGGCTGCAGAGCTCAGAAGCATGCCGAGCAGCAGGCTTAGGAGTGTGGTGAATCGATTGACGCGCATAACACTTCCCTGTTCGCTCGCGGTCTGTCAGTCCAGCAAACCGAGTTCCTGAGCCAGGACCACGGCTTCAGTGCGGTTGTTGCAGTTCAATTCGAGCATCAATCCCTTGAGGTGGGTTTTAACCGTATTTTCCGAAATGAACATGGCCGCGGCGATTTCCCGATTACTCATGCCTTGCACCAGGCAGCGTAATGTCTCCAGTTGGCGCTTGGTTAAACTATTGAGTAGGGCGTCGCGGTTGCTGGGTATGTTGAAATCATAGGCGTTATCGGGCGCCTTTTCCTGTCCCCCCATATCGGGAAAGCTACTGCCGCCTTCGATGACGGTTCGCAGCGCCTGGTTCATGCTGTCGAAGCCAGAGCTTTTGTGGATAAAGCCGCTGACCCCAATGTCGATAACTCGCTGCACGTGGTTGGCAATATCTGTGGCGGAAAACACTACCACGGGAAGATCCGGGTTATTGCGACACAGCTTTTTGAGAAAGCTGAAACCGTCCTCACCAGGCATAAACAGGTCTACCAGGGCCAGATCAACCCCGTGTTGTTTAATAGCGCTGAGCACGTCGCTGGCGTCGGCGCACTCAATAATCTGGGCGCCGGGAAACATCTCCAGCAGCGACGCCATAATTCCTTTGCGGGTTATGACGTGATCGTCTGCGATTACGATATTCAGTGTCATTGCGTTCTACCATTCCTTTGGTGAGCTTCTTACCATTGTAGCTTGGCGTTCAAATATGCCGAGCGTCGGAAGAAATTACCGTCCTGATATTCTTCATATTCCTCATCGGCAATATTGTCTACTTTTACATTCAGAGTCAGGTCATACTCATTGAATGACAGGGTCTTGCTGATGGATGCGTCAAAGCGGCGGAAGCGGTCTAGGTCTTTGCCTCCTCGCCAGTTGGTAAAGTTCTGACGGTAGCCCATAACGGCGAACGTCCAGCCAGAATCCAACTTGTGAGTGACCAGTATACTGGAAACGTGCTCGGGGACTTCGTGATATCGGCGGGTTCCCTCGGGTTCATCCCAGTCTTTCTGACGCCAGGCATCTACTCGGTTGTTGGTGTGCTGAAAGTAGATTGTAGTGCTGTCTACGGGGGTGATGGTCAACTGCAGATCATAGCCAGACACCTGCCAGTCTTTGGCGTTGCTAAAGAAATAGGCTTTGCCGTTGGCGTAGACTTCCACTGCCGGATCCCAGCCCTGATGAGGGATCTCCCACTTGATATGATCGATGGCACCTTCCATGTCCTCGTGAAAGGCGCGCCAGTCGATTTTTAATCGACCGTCGAAAAAGCTGCCGTAGTAGGCCAGCTGCAGTTCATTGAGTTCCTCTGCAGCTAAGTTTTCATCGCCGATCAGGTGATAATCCATGTAGGCGCCAGCCTGGTAGAACTGCTCCCGTTTGGCCTCTGCGATGGATGGCGAGCGGTATACCTTGGAGGCGCTGGCTCGCAGAGTGTGGCCCGGAGTTATTTGGTAATGCAGCGACATACGGGGAGAGATATTGGTTTCATCCAATTTATGATCTTCCACCATAAAGCCAATATTGGTCAGCCAGCGATCGGATATTTGCCACTCGGTGTTAGAAAAGACATAGACAATGTCGTTGTTCACATAGCCGCTTCTGTTGAGCTGCTGCTGTGATTTCATGCGCTGCAGCTTGTAGCCAACGCCCGCCAGTGTACGAACATTGTCGAGCGGGGTGAATTGATATTGCAGCTCGGCTTCCAACGATTGTGCTTTGCGTTGTCCAAGGCCCCAGTTTGTAGAGGGGTCGCTGCCGAGAATGCCGGTAACAATGGCTGGCGTCAGGTCTTCATCCGTTGCCGACAAAGGCAAAATCAGTTCGTGATTGGCATCGCTTTCATAAAATGAAAAGTGAGCATCCCACTGGCTTTCTTTGTTAACTCGGCTCCAGGCGCTGGTGAGCCACCAGCTGGTATTTTCATCGTTGCGAAATTCATCAACGTTGTCGCCATCGCCGAGGCCAAAACGGCCATCGCTGTAGCCTGCTTCAAAGGTATAGCTGTCTGTCAGGTTGGGGGTCAGTACCGCATTGAACACCATGTGGCTAACGCGGGTATCGTCGTCCAGCACATCTGTCTTGCTCGGGCTGTAGTTAGGGTCCTTTTGGCAGTCCCCAAGGTCGGTAATCTTCAGTGGCCATGCAGTATACAGACCGGAGTCAATGGTCCGCTGGCAGCGAGGGATATCGAACCCTTCAAAACCTGCATTTTCTCTCTGGGCGATGCGCAGCTGACCATAACCGCCGTCAAAGCTGAAATTGTGGCGCACGTTCAGATTGCGGGTGTCCCTGTCGCCAAAGGTGGCAGTAATGTGGGTGCCGGCCTCCTTTAGGGGGCTCTTGGTGATGATATTGATGGCGCCCATGATGGCATTGGAGCCGTAGGTGGGTACGTTGGAACCGCGTACCATTTCAATGCGATCGATATCGTCCGGGGTAATACCCAGAGATTCCCAGGCGACTGTCGGGTATGAGGGTAAGTACACACTGCGGCCATTGACCCTTACTTCCAGGCGGCGAGGGTCGTCGTCAGTGGAGTCGTGCCCAGACACACCGGGTAGCGAGCCATTGATGTAGAAACTCACAAAACTGGGCGCCAGGCGAAACACTTCCACCAGGCTGTTGGGAGCCAGTGCTGCTATCATTTCGCTGGTAATCACCGTGACAGATGATGGCGAGTTAGAGGTCTTCTGTTCCAGGCGCGAGCCGGAGCTCACGGTGGGAATGTCGGTAAACAAGTCCGTTTCGTCAAAATAGCCGTTTACTTCGGCCTGGGCGTAGGCACTGCTGAGGGCGGCGAATGTAACAAATAGTTTTTTTCGAAACTTCATGGGAACTGCAAATAGACTCGTAAACGTTGATTGTGCCCAAAAATGCCTTTTGGGTCACCAACTTAGGCTGGCATTGATGTAGGCGGCGCGTTCAAAGAAGTTGCCATCCTGGTATTCCTCGTACTTCTCGTTGGTGAGATTGTCGATTTTGATATTCAGCCCCAGCAAGTAGTTTTGGATCTTGAAACTCTTGCCGAGAGAAAGGTCGTAGCGATCATAGCTGTCTACCGCTTTGCCTGAGCGCCAGGATACGTAGGATTGGTGGTAGCCCATCGCAGCCAGTGTCCAGCCTGAAGGCAGTTGATAAGTAGCCAGCAGACTGGTGACATGACGCGGCACCTTGTCGGGGCTGGTGGATCCGGCGGGATCGGATTCTCTGACAAGGCGGTAGGAATTCAGGCGTGTGTTGGTGTTCTGCCAATGCACTGTGAGGCTGTCGCTGGGCGACCACTTCACTTGCAGGTCATAGCCCGTGGCGCGCCAGTCTTTGCTGTTGCTGAAGAAAAAGGCATCGCCGTCGAAATCCTCAGACGCGTCCCAGCCCTGGTGATCCCTGCTCCACTTGACGTGATCGATGCCGCCTTCCATGTTCTCGTGAAATGCTCGCCAGTCTACGGTGAGCTTACCGTCGAAGAATTGGCCATAGTACGCCAGTTCCAATTGATCCATTTCCTCGGCGTTAAGCAGGTCACTGCCGATCAAATTGTAGTCGTTGATAATGCCGTAGGCGGTCTTAAATTGCTCGCGCTTGGCTTCGATGATAGATGGTGAACGGTAGACTTTGGAACCGCTCAGGCGCAGTGTGTGGCCGTATAGAAACTGATAGTGCAAGGACAATCGCGGCGAAAAATTGGCTTCATCCAGTTGCTGGTTTTCCAGCATAAAACCGGCGTTGGCCAGCCATTTGTCATTCAATTGCCACTCGGTATTGGAAAACAGGTAGAAGATGCTGTTGTCGATAAAATCGTCGCCCTCAATTTCGATGGGGGCTTTCAGGCGCTGCAGTTTATAACCGGCCCCGATCAGCGTGCGAACGTGATCTGTCAGCTGAGTTTCGTATTCCAGCTCAGTTTCCAGCGACTGTGCGTGACGGCGCCCTGCGGCAAAATTTAAGACGGGGTCGGGGTTGCCTCCCAACATGGCGCTGACCATCGCGGGCGTAACGGGCACTCCCAGAGTAACCGTCAGCGCTCGCGACAGCGGACTGAATAAATTGACCTCTGAGTCGCTGTCGTAGAACGAAAAGTGGGCGTGCCAGCGATCGGTATCATTGGCTCGCTCCCAGCCGGCATTGATCCAATAGCTGGTGTTGTCATCGTCGGAGAACTCGTTGGGGCGATCGCCGTCGCCTATACCAAAGCTGCCCTTGCTGTAACCGGCTTCAAAATTAAAAGTGTCCAGTAGCGTTGGTGTGGTTACCGCGCTGAATACCAGATGGTTGACGAGAGTGTCGTCATCCAGCAGATCGCTATTGTTGGGCTGATCGTCATTGGGGGCTGGTTTGGCGCCGTTAAATCCCGCGTTTTCGCGGTGGGCTGCGCGAATCTGAGCGTAGCCGTTATCAAATTTGAAGTTGGTGCGGACATTGATGTTGCGAGTGTGACGATCACCGACGGTGGCGTGCACATGGGTGCCACTTTCCTTCAGAGGGCTTTTGGTGATGATGTTCACCGCGCCCATGATTGCGTTGGAACCATAGGTCGGCACATTAGAGCCGCGAACCAGCTCAATGCGTTCGATATCGTCCGGGGTGATGCCCAGTGAATCCCAGGCGACAGTGGGGTAAGACGGCAGATAGACACTGCGGCCATTGACGCGCACCTCCACCCGGCGCGGATCGTCGTCCGTGAGGTCGCGGCCAGACAAAGCCATCAGTGAGCCATTGACGTGAAAACTGATAAAGCTGGGGGCCAGGCGAAATACGTCCACCAGACTATTGGGTGCCAGTGCGCGAATCACCTCGCTGTCGATGATAGTAACAGAGGAAGGGGCGTTGGCCGGAGTCTGTTCCATGCGTGAGCCGGAACTGACCATAGGGATATCGGCGAACATATCGGTTTCATCGTAGTAGTCGACAGACTCGCCGTAGGAGTGATGTGCTTGAAGTAGTGCCAGCGTTATTATTATCAGTTTTGGGCTGCGCATAGTTCGACTAAACATAGTTCGACTAAATAGTTCGGCTAGTTGGCGGCCCGTATGCGTCACTGCATTCTCAGGCCTCATTTGATCATCGTGGAAGGGTCTCTGTGACCTGCGATCCCTGTCGCATTCCGGTATGGCGTTGAAAGCTACCGCTAGACTATCAGCGCGTGTTGTAAGAGGAAAGGCGCGATTGCGCCGCAATATTGGTGATTTTGCGCAATTTGCCATAGATTGGATTTATTTTTGTTCTAAGTGAGGCAAGGGTACCAACTATTATGGCTTTTCAGTCTGATTTTGAGCCGCTGTGGCGGCTCGAGTGTGATCGCTTCAGGCCACGGGTTTTCTGGGTGCTAATATTAGGTAAGTGTAATATTAGGGTCAGCTAATGGTTGTGGTATGCTCAGAGATGTCAGGACTAAGGCTTCCTGAATAACTGTCACTATTCTCGGGAAAGAATATGGATTTAGAAGTGATGCGCGCCAATGCAGCGCAGGCATCGGCACTATTGAAGTCGCTCGCCAATCCGTCGCGGTTGATGGTGCTTTGTGCGCTGGTGAATCGTGAGCACACGGTTGGCGAGTTGGAAGAAATAACGGGTTTGAGTCAATCGGCGATCTCTCAGCATATGGCGCGTTTGCGTGATGAGAAGATTGTGGCGACTCGGCGTGAGGCGCAGTGGATTTACTATTCTCTGGCGGATGAGGCGGTGAAGGCGATTTTGGGGACGATGCATGAGTTGTATTGTCCGGAGGACGAATTCTAGAGCTATTCGTTTTGTGGGTTTCCTTCTCTTTTCCTTCAAGTCGCGTGATTTGTAGATAGGTTTCGCCCTGGCTGGGCGAGTTAAGGCCTTTGGTCGCCCAAAGGCCTTAACAATCCAAAACCGCCCCCGCTGCTTGGTCGCTTCGCGACTGCCCTGCGCGCTTCGCTTTTCAATGGCGCTGCGGAACTCAGTCGCTGCGCTCCCTCAAACAGTCCTCGCTTAATCCATTGAAAAACTCCAGTGCTCAGCTGCGCAGAGGGGGAATAGGGGTGCCACATTTGAGCGTCGTGGGATGATCTT
>JALUYN010000528.1 GCA_027012915.1 Cellvibrionaceae bacterium | reverse complement strand
ACCGGTGACTTTGCCATTCTCTATATCGAGCTCGTTGGCGTAGACGTAGTCGATCCCCAACTTGTTTTGCAGATAGCGACCAAAGTAGTTGAAGCCACCAGAGAGAATCGCAGTTTTGTAACCCAGCCCCTTCAAAGTGCTGATCAGTTTTTCCGCGCCCTCGGTGATGGACAGCTGCTCGGCGATGGATTCCAACACACTCTCGTCGAGACCTTTAAGCAACGCCATGCGGCGAGAGAAGCTCTCATTGAAATCGATCTCACCACGCATGGCCGCTTCGGTAATCTCCGAGACCTGATCACCGACGCCAGCGGCTTTGGCCAGCTCATCGATGACCTCCGCCTCGATCAACGTGGAATCCATATCGAAGCACACCAAACGGCGGTTGCGGCGGAACAGATTATCCTCCTGAAAGGCAATATCCACATCCAACTGGGTAGAGAGCTCCATAAAGTCAGCGCGCAATTGACCCAGATCCTGCGGCGTTCCCCGGGCAGAAAACTCGACACAGGCCTTGGTCTTTTCGTCCAGATCTTCCAGACCCACACGGCCGGAAAGGCGGGTAATGTTGTCGATATTCAAACCGTGTTGCGCGGCAATGGCGGTCACCTTGGAAATCTGCCGCGCCGTGATACGTCGAGCCAACAGCGTTACGATATGACGGTCTTTACCCTGATGGGAAACCCAGCTCGCATACTTGGCTTCCTCAATGGGCTCAAAGCGCACCTGCATATCCAGCTCGTGCGCTTTGAATAGCACATCCTTTAATACCGGAGACGATTCAAACTCCTCCGGCACTTCGACCAGCAGCCCCAGAGTCAGATTGTCATGGATCACCGCCTGACCAATATCCAGAACATTGGCCTCGTACTGAGCCAGAATTTCAGTGATGGCTGAAGTCACTCCCGGCTTGTCTTCGCCGGAGATATTGATCAAAACGATTTCTTTCACAGGAATTCTCGTGCGGTTTGCGGCCCTGCCCCGATAGCAAAAGCTCAATGGCGGGGGATTATAGCTTTACTCACCGCCCAGACTGAAATAATCTTCAGGCCAATTCAACAAATCGCAGCACACCTCGCTTCATGGATTTCCAGAAAATCATTACCAACCTGCGCTCACCGCTGTTTCTCGTATCCATTACCGCGATCCTGATACTGGCCCTGGCCCAGACCATTAACCAGCAGCAGAATCAAAAACTGCTGGATCTGCGCACCGCCCACTATGGCACCAGCCTCGCCAAACTCACAGCCGGCCAAGCCGCCAATGCCACCCTCAACAGTGACCTGGTCAGCCTTCAGGTGGGACTCGAAAACCTGATCAAAAACCCCCATGTACTGAGCGCCACCATTCACGACGTAGAGAACCAATTATTGGTGCAAGCAGGCGATTCCCCAACTCTGGGACAATACTCCAGCGCCAATAGTCGCAGCTTTACCGCACCAATCACCCTGCATGATTCGGTGGCGGGTTATGTCGCAGTCACTTTAGACACCGAGGCAATCTACGCCGCCCAGGACAACGGTTGGCTGATCGGCCTGGTTGCCATTTGCCTGATGCTGATGATTTTCAGTTTGATGACCAGCCCCAAGCTCACCAACAGCCGAGCACCGGAGCCAAACCCCGAGCAGGAGCATGAGCTCCCCACTCACCACAACGCCAGTGCCGACGATGTACAAGTGGTGCTGCTGCTGCACGTTCTCAACATCAACACCCTGCGCAAACAGATCAATGGTTCATTGCGCGGCAAACTGTTCGCCGAACTGGGCAAAAAGATTGACGGCATCAATATGCTCTACAACGGCAAAATAGAGTCCGCCAGCGAGAACTGGCTGAGCATTCGTTACGGCGGCGACGACATTGCCGACGCCTCATTTCGTGCCGCCTGCGCCGCTATTTTACTGTTCCAACTGATCGACGAATCCGATGACACCCTGCAATTGCAACTCAGTGGCGCCATCTACCTGCCGGGTCAACAACGTCAACTTACCGGCCTGCTGGAAGAGTCCAAGTTCACCCAGCAGTGCCATAGCGAATTGAAAAACAGCCGCCCGCAACAACTGCTGTTGCACCAGCAAGCCATCAACGACAATCTGACCCAGCGCCTGATTACCGAAGGCGATAGCCAGTGGGCACAGGTACAGGATCTACACTCGGGCTACACCGATCTTCTGAACAAGCAGTGCCAGCAACTGCGCACGATGCTACAGCATCTCTAGGGAAGCTCCGTTCAAGTCTACAGCCGCTCAAATAGGCCTGCTCTAACCTCAAACCAGCGAATCCTCACACTCTTTCTATACTGAATCGATCGCAACATCGCAGCGATACATTCCAAAATACAAGTTTACGTTAACGTAAAGGTAAGCTATAGTTTTTGGATACAGCGACTCAGGATTCCCGAAAATCTGCGCCATGACTAAAAAAAACTACAGCATTTCCGAACTAGCCAAAGAGTTCGACATCACGACCCGCACCATTCGCTTTTACGAAGACAAAGGCATGATCACCCCTGCGCGCCAGGGGCAGACCCGCATCTACAGCCCCGCTGATCGCACAAAGTTAAAGCTGATTTTGCGCGGCAAACGCCTGGGCTTCAGCCTCGATGAGAGCAACGCCATCATCGATATGTACGACCCAAGTGGTAACAACGCCGAACAACTGGAAACGCTGATCGGCCGAATTCGCCAACAGCGCCAGAGTCTGCAAGCGCAGCTGGAAGAAATTCAGGACATGCTCCATGACCTGGACGGCGCAGAACAGAACTGCCTGGATACGTTGGCACAAACCAAGAACACCCAGTAATTCCAAACCTAGATACAAAAAAATAACCGTTAAAAGAGAGGCTCCTATGAACGTCAGCTACCCCACCCTGAACTTCGACCTCGGCGAAGACATCGATATGTTGCGCGACAGCGTCTACAACTTCTGCCAGGCGGAGCTCGCCCCCCGCGCTGAAGAAATCGATCGCAACAATGAATTCCCCATGGACATGTGGCGCAAGTTTGGCGACATGGGCCTGCTGGGACTGACGGTGGAAGAAGAGTTCGGCGGCACCAATATGGGCTACCTGGCCCACTGCGTGGCCATGGAAGAAATTTCCCGAGCTTCGGCCTCGGTGGGACTGTCCTACGGCGCCCACTCCAACTTGTGCGTTAACCAGATTCGCAAGAACGGCACTCACGAACAAAAGATGAAGTATCTGCCCAAGCTCTGCTCCGGCGAGCACATCGGCGCTCTGGCGATGTCCGAGCCTAACGCCGGCAGCGACGTTGTGAGCATGAAACTGCGCGCCGAAAAGAAAGGCGACAAGTACGTTCTCAACGGCAACAAGATGTGGATCACCAACGGCCCCGACGCCAACACCTATGTGATTTACGCCAAGACCGATATAGAAAAAGGTGCCTGGGGCATGACTGCGTTTATCGTCGAGCGCGACTTCCCGGGTTTTTCTCGCCATCAAAAGCTGGACAAGTTGGGAATGCGTGGGTCCAACACCTGCGAGCTGGTATTCGAAGACTGCGAAGTCCCTGCGGAGAATATTCTGGGCGAAGAAGGCAAAGGTGTAGCGGTACTGATGAGCGGTTTGGATTATGAACGCACCGTATTGTCCGGCGGTCCTGTGGGTATTATGCAGGCCTGTCTGGACGTGGTAGTTCCCTACATTCACGACCGCAAACAGTTCGGCCAATCCATCGGTGAATTCCAGTTGATGCAGGGCAAAGTGGCCGACATGTACGCGGAACTGAACGCCTCGCGCGCCTACCTCTACGCCGTAGCCAAAGCTTGCGACAAGGGCCAGGAAAGCCGCAAAGACGCCGCAGCCGTCATCCTCTATACCGCTGAAAAAGCCACGCAAATGGCCTTACAGGCGATTCAAACTCTGGGTGGCAATGGCTATATCAATGAATTCCCCACAGGTCGTCTGCTGCGCGACGCCAAGCTGTATGAGATTGGCGCTGGCACCAGTGAAGTCCGCCGCATGCTGATTGGTCGCGAGCTGTTCAACGAAACAAAATAAGCTCAGAGCCATTCACTCAATAGCTCTCTACGAAGTCATCCCGGCGCAAGCCGGGATGACTTCGAATCCGAATTAACACCGGAGATCGGAAATGCCTATCATCCAATCCAAGATCAACGCCCGCTCGGAAGACTTTCAGGTCAATACTGAACATATGCAGGCTCAAGTCGACGACCTGAAAAGCAAGCTCGACCACATTCGCCTTGGCGGCGGAGAAAAAGCCCGCGAGCGCCACGTCTCCCGCGGCAAGCTTTTACCCCGTGAGCGGGTCCACGCTCTGCTGGATGAGGGCTCACCCTTTCTCGAACTGTCGCATCTGGCCGGCTACAACATGTACGGTAGTGAAGAAGTTCCGGCAGGCGGAGTGATTACCGGCATCGGTCGCGTCAACGGCCAGGAATGTATGATCGTCGCCAACGACGCCACAGTGAAAGGCGGCACCTACTACCCGATCTCTGTAAAGAAACACCTTCGCGCACAAACCATTGCCGAAGAAAATCATCTGCCCTGTATCTACCTGGTCGATTCTGGCGGCGCCAACCTGCCGCGCCAGGAAGATGTGTTCCCGGACCGCGACCACTTTGGTCACATCTTTTTTAATCAGGCCAACATGTCCGCCAAGAACATTCCTCAGATTGCGGTGGTAATGGGCTCCTGCACCGCCGGCGGCGCCTACGTTCCCGCCATGGCAGATGAATCCATCATCGTTAAAGAACAGGGCACTATATTTCTGGGAGGTCCACCACTGGTGAAAGCGGCCACTGGCGAAGTGGTTACCGCTGAAGAGCTTGGCGGCGCCGACGTCCACTGTCGCACTTCTGGCGTAGCCGATCACCTTGCGCAAAACGATCATCACGCTCTGCAACTGGCCCGCCAGGCCGTGGGCCGCCTCAACCGCGTAAAACCGGTAAACATGGATATCCGCGAAGCGATCGAACCCGCCTATGACACCGGCGAAATCTACGGTGTAATTCCTAAGGATTCTCGTCAGCCCTACGACGTGCGCGAGATTATTGCCCGCATTGTGGACGGCTCCGAGTTCGACGAATTTAAAGCCCAGTATGGCACCACTCTGGTGTGCGGTTTCGCCCGTATCTTTGGCTACCCAGTGGGCATCGTGGCCAACAATGGCATTCTGTTTGGCGAGTCCGCCGAAAAGGGTGCGCACTTTGTGGAGCTGTGTGCACAGCGCAAGATTCCACTGGTATTCCTGCAAAACATCACCGGTTTTATGGTGGGCAAGCAGTACGAGCATGGCGGCATCGCCAAACACGGCGCCAAGATGGTAACCGCCGTAGCCACCGCTAAAGTCCCCAAGTTCACCGTTTTAATTGGCGGCTCGTTCGGCGCTGGCAACTACGGCATGTGTGGACGTGCCTACGATCCACGTTTTCTGTTTATGTGGCCCAACGCACGCATCTCTGTAATGGGCGGTGAACAAGCCGCCGGTGTATTGGCCCAGGTCAAGCGCGAACAAAAAACCAAAGCCGGAGAGGAATGGAGCAGCGAAGCCGAAGCCGAATTCAAACAACCGATCATCGACACCTACGAGCAGCAGGGGCACCCCTACTTTGCCTCGGCCCGCCTCTGGGACGACGGCGTTATCGACCCCGCCGACACACGCATGGTACTGGGTCTATCCCTGTCCGCTTCCTTCAACCGTGAAATCGAAGATACCAAGTTCGGTATCTTCCGCATGTAATCGGAGGCAATCCAGTGACTGACAACGTACTTCTGAACATTGACGAGCGCGGTATCGCCACCGTCACACTGAACCGCCCGGAAAAACACAACGCCTTTGATGACGTAATTATTGCCGAGCTCACCGAGGCATTTCTCGCGGTGGAAAATAACCCGGAAGTCCGCGCCATGATCCTCGCCTCCAACGGCAAGAACTTTTCTGCCGGTGGCGACCTGGCCTGGATGAAACGCATGGCCAACTACAGCTACGACGAAAATCTGCGAGACGCCAATGCCCTGGCGACAATGCTGCACACCCTCAACTTTATGACCAAACCCACCATCGCCCGAGTTCAGGGAGCCGCCTTTGGCGGCGCCGTGGGACTGGTCAGCTGTTGCGATATGGCGGTCGCTACCGAGCGCGCCAGCTTCTCTCTCAGCGAAGTAAAAATTGGCCTGCTACCCGCCACGATCAGTCCCTACGTGGTGGCAGCCATTGGCCAGCGGACGTCGCGACGTTACTTCCTTACTGCCGAGCGTTTTAAAGCGGACACGGCACTGCAATTGGGACTGGTCAGCGAAGTCGTTGATGAGACCGCTCTGGACGACACCATTGAACAGCTGATTGCCGCACTGCTGGGCAACAGCCCCGCAGGTATCAAGGCCTCCAAAAAGCTGATCTTTGATGTCAGCAACCGAGACATCGACGAGCAACTGATGGGCACCACCAGCGAGCGCATCGCCGCCATTCGGGTTTCCGACGAAGGACAGGAAGGTCTTACGGCGTTTCTGGAGAAGCGCAGCCCAGGCTGGATCCAGAACTGAACCCGACCCATAAAAGACAGACAAAATACTGAGAGAGCGCATCATGTTTCATAAAATTCTGATCGCCAACCGCGGCGAAATTGCCTGCCGCGTTATTCGCACCGCCCGCAAGATGGGCATCCGCACCGTTGCCGTCTACAGCGACGCCGACCGCGATGCCTTGCACGTCAGCATGGCAGATGAAGCCATCCACATTGGCGCGGCCCCCTCGCGGGACTCATATCTTCAGTTCGACCGGGTCATAGACGCAGCGCGCAAGACTGGCGCTCAAGCGATTCATCCGGGATACGGCTTTCTGTCTGAGAATGCCGAGTTCTGCAAAGCCTGCAAAGACAACAACATTGTGTTTATTGGCCCACCCGTGGGCGCCATTGAAGCCATGGGCTCCAAATCCGCCGCCAAACAGATTATGGAAAAGGCCGGCGTGCCTTTGGTACCCGGCTACCACGGCCAGGACCAGAGCAGCGAAATTCTGAAACGGACTGCCGACGACATGGGCTACCCGGTACTGCTCAAGGCCGCCGCCGGTGGCGGTGGCAAGGGAATGCGCCAGGTATGGAACGAAAACGAATTCGACGAAGCCCTGGCGGCCGCCAAGCGGGAATCCCTCAACGCCTTTGGCGACGATACCATGCTGGTGGAGAAGTATCTTACCCAGCCTCGTCACGTAGAAATCCAGGTGTTTTGCGATCAACAGGGTGAAGCGGTTTATCTGTTCGAACGGGACTGCTCCGTACAGCGCCGACATCAGAAAGTCATTGAGGAAGCGCCAGCGCCCGGCATGACACCTGAGCTGCGCGAAGCCATGGGCCAGGCCGCCATTCAAGCTGCTCAAGCCATCAACTACGAAGGCGCAGGTACCGTTGAGTTTCTGCTGGACTCCGATGGTTCGTTCTACTTTATGGAGATGAATACTCGCCTGCAGGTAGAACACCCGGTGACCGAAATGATCTCCGGCCAGGATCTGGTGGAATGGCAGCTTCGCGTCGCAGCAGGCGAACCACTGCCATTGCTTCAGCATCAACTTCAGATCAACGGTCACGCTTTTGAGGCTCGTATCTACGCCGAAGATCCGGAGAATGATTTCTTGCCGGTCACCGGCACCCTGTCGTTTGTTCAAACACCAGATACCAATGACAATGTGCGAGTCGATACCGGCGTGCGTCAGGGCGATGAAGTCAGTGTCTACTACGACCCCATGATCGCCAAGCTGATCGTGTGGGACGAAGATCGAGACAAAGCGCTGGCTCGCCTGGCTAAGGCGCTGAGTGAATACCGCATCAGCGGCATGACCACCAATATTGATTTTCTCTACAACCTGGCCCGTTGCGCGCCATTTAGGGACGCGGATCTGGACACCGGATTTATTGAAAAGCATCACGCGGTGATATTCCACGACAGCGACTATGAGGTTGAAAAAGACCTGCCTCTCGCTGCCCTGTATTTGCTGTTAAAACAGGAAGAAATCGCGCAGCAGCGCGCCAGCCAATCTCGCGATACTACTTCACCCTGGAACCAGACCAACGCCTGGCGCTCCGTAGCCGAGGATGTGCACACCCTCAACATTCTGTTCCACGATCAGGAATATGTCCTCTCGGTAGAACAAAAACAATTAGGCAATATCACTCGCTACAGTATCAATCACAATGGCCAGACGGTCGTGGCTCAGGGAATACTGGAAGGCAGTACCCTGCGCGCCAATCTCGACGGATACCAGTTTACCGCGAGTGTCGCCGAGCACGACGGCAGTTACAGCCTCTATACCCAATACGCGGCACTGACATTCAGCGAGGCCAAACCGGATCTGGGAGATCTCGACGCCGACAGCGGAGCTGGAGGTCTGATAGCCCCCATGAATGGCACCATGGTGACATTGTTGGTAGAACCGGGCAGCAGCGTACAGAAAGACGACGCCCTGCTGGTCATGGAAGCCATGAAAATGGAGCACACCATTCGTGCACCAGCCGATGGCACTGTGAATGCTTTCTACTACCAGCCCGGTGAACTGGTAGACGGTGGCACCGAGTTGGTAGACTTCAGCGCCGATTAATACTGCACCTAGCGAGTAGCAACTATGTCATTACCCAAACAGGTTCGCATTGTGGAAGTAGGCCCCCGCGATGGCCTGCAAAACGAGAAGCAGCCCATCAGCGCAGCTACAAAAGTGGAGCTTATCGAGCGTCTGGTCAGCGCCGGTGTCGGCTACATCGAAGCCGGTAGTTTTGTGAATCCCAAGTGGGTGCCACAAATGGCAGGCAGCGACGAGGTGTTTGAACAAATGCCCCGCAGCAATGGCGTTACCTATGCCGCTCTGACTCCCAATATGAAAGGCTATGAACGCGCCATCGAAGTTGGTGCCACTGAGGTGGCCATTTTTGCCGCCGCGTCAGAGGCGTTCAGTCAGAAGAACATCAACTGCTCCGTCGCCGAGAGCATCGAGCGCTTCAAGCCTATTATGGACGCAGCCAAATCGGCGGGCGTCAAAGTGCGCGGCTATGTCTCCTGCGTGGTAGGTTGTCCCTACGAAGGTGAGGTGTCCCCACAAAAAGTTGCCGAAGTATCAAAACAACTTCTGGACATGGGGTGCTATGAGGTTTCGCTGGGGGACACCATTGGGGTGGGAACGCCTGCTTCTATTGAAGCCATGCTGAAAACAGTTATGGAACAGATTCCCGCCGAAAAACTCGCCGTGCACCTGCACGACACCTACG
>JALUYN010000527.1 GCA_027012915.1 Cellvibrionaceae bacterium | reverse complement strand
TTTTGAGAAATTGCATCCCAAAGCCCTCGTAAATAGGCCATTTGTCCACCGTTGTCTTTTTCCCCTCTGTCTGCGGCTGAAATCATCCGCTCCTCAAAGCCAACCGCGGCCACCAATAACATCATTTTGTCGTTGCACCTTGCGGTATCCATATAGATGGCGTGGCCATCGATAATAATTTCGCAAGCTGTGCCTACGGGCATTATTTTGCTGGTGTATCCATGAAGTACCTGACAAAGGGCATTGGCGGTACCTAGTGGAATAATGCCTAATGTGGTATCCGTGTCGGCTAACGCACTGGCAACTTCGGTAATGGTACCGTCACCACCGCAGGCCACAACAATATCCACCCCTTCTTCCACGGCTTTTTTGGCTAACGCTTCGCCGTCAACGTCTGGCGTGGTTTCCTCAACGGTAACGCGAAACTTTTCATTTAGCTGGGCTAAAATATCTGCCTTTTCTGTTTTCCACTTGCCGCCGCCTGCCACGGGGTTGGCAATGAGTGTAAGGCTCTTAGATAAATTTAAGTGGCCGCCTTGCTGTATTTTAGCAAGGGCGCTACGCTGGCGTTTGTTTAAACGTGCGGTGGTGCGTATAGATTGAATATTTGCCATGGCCTCATTAATGGTGAGGGAAGGGTGCTTGGCCAGCAAGTAAGCTGCAACCACAAGTACGGAGCGTCCTCTGCCTAACGCACAATGCACCACCACTTTTTGGCCATCAGCGATTTTTTGATCTAGCCAATTTATCGCGTGAAGTAGTTGTTCGGTGGTTGGGCTGGTATGGTCGAGTACCGGTATGTTTAAGTAGGCAAAATCTTCTTGATAAGCCGTCCAATCTAACCCATCGAACTCAGCCGTTACGTCTAATATTGCACCAATGTCATTTTCATTGAGTAAATCCACATGTTGCGTCGACATTCTGCAACCGAGGAACAAGGATTCTTCAATTTTTTGCAAAGGAGGGACTTTATCGGTGCGCCGGGCATATTCGTTATATAACCAACTCCCTAGCAAGAAGGGCACGAATATCCAACGAATGTAAAATGGGATAGCGCCGTCTTCGCGTTTTCTAAAAAGCGCAGGGTAACGTAATAAATATGCGCTACTCACTGCAATAAGTGAAAACCCCGTCCAACCAAAAATAATGGTTAGTCCAAGGTTGGGTACATACCAGGCAAAATAGCCGGCCAGTGCGCAGGCAAGTATCGCCCCTAACACATAATATTTTACCATTTTCACGTTACACACGTCCTTTGTTAACGAAACATACCTAACAGGTACGGCTGCAATGGCCATTTCGTTTAGCCATCTTGGTATTAATTAGAGCTATAGAAGTTGAACTTTCTTTACTTCATGGCGTATTCACAAAATGATGCGTGAAACGCGCGCACAATAAGCCCTTCAACTACTCGCCATAAACGGGTAGGCAGTGGAACCCCATATGGCCAATAGCTTGTTTCTTAAAGTGATTAATTTTATCTGGTTCCAAACTATTTGGTGGCTGGTGATTTTAATGCAATCAGCCTCCATTCCTTACGTATTAGCGTTGTTTTTATTGTG
>JALUYN010000526.1 GCA_027012915.1 Cellvibrionaceae bacterium | reverse complement strand
TTCAGGTCGCCATCATCCAATTTCCGGACGAACTCAATAGCTTTTATCAGCGGCCCGGAACCTTTAGCCACTTCAAATGGTAACCGGATAAAGTCGGCAAAATATTTTCGCAAACTGGGATAACGGGCCAGCAACAAATCGCAGTAGCCGCGTTCCTCCAGGCGTTTAAAAATGTGCAGGTCGTCAATGGATGCCAGCAGATGTTTCTCGTCAATGCGTTGCCACAAGTCCTTCTTGTACAATGGCTGTTCATCCGGCCATTCCAGCAAAACATGCGTGGTTTCAAGCACAGCATCGATGGCTTTCTTTTGGCGCTTGCGAAACTCCTTGTGTTTTTTGTCGTGGCTGTTTTTGGTTTGCCGGCATAGCTCTGTCATGTACTGATCATGCATTTTGACCAGATGATCCAACAGGATCTTGCGGGATTCCAACAGGAAGCAAACCATCAATGCATAGCGCTTATGGTCCTTGAAGCGCTTCATGTCCTTAGCGCTGTAACGCTTGGTCAGTCGGTACAGGTAGTTAAGAAAAGCGGTATCAATGACCTTTTCTTCGAACTCATTAATGCCGGTGGACACCAGATTGTCATAGCGTTCCAAATAGCGTTTCAGTGATGATATTTTCGCACCCGGCGGGTACTCTTTGAGTTGGTTGAAGTAGGTTCGTTGATTGCCGTCGGTGGCTTGCAACAAATCGTCAATGGCATCGCGTAATTCCGGCGACATCTGATCAAACACTTGCTCAAAAAGCTGAGCGTGTACCTGGTTACATATGCGGATGATCTGTCTTTCGATCGTCGTGGGGCCAGGTAAAACAATACGTTTCAACAGAAGGTGGCGTTCTGCCCGGTGAAAAAGTTCATCCGGAAGCAGTCCCTGTTGGGCATGTTCTTCAATCCAGCGGTCCAGATCTGCTTCCACTTTGTCGTCAAACCGATGAAAGCCCAGGTACTTGAGGATATTGTTCCGGTGTTCCAACACCGTGGCTTCTCTTTCGGGCACTTCCACCGTTAGCGTAGGAGGAAGATCGAGTTGACTACTCAGATAGCTGATCACTCGTGGCGAAAGATCATGAAGCTGGTTTAGAAACCGGCCATAGAGGCGCATGGCACACAGTTGGATGGCAAATCCCAGGCGATATTGCTTGCGATACTTGTTGACGACCTCGCAATCACGACGGCTTAGCGTCCAATCGCGAACCATTTCCTCATCGGAGAATCGTTGCGGCAATATTAACGGTTGGTACCGCTGCTGATTGGTTAAGAACTGCTCTTTGGCTGTCATAGGACCTCACTTGGCTCCGGTCACGCCAACTACGCTATAGCGCTGTTTTTATTGATGGATGCGGTATTTAAAGGTGCATCACCGCCTTTAAAGGCAATCGCTCTTGCCCAAGGGTTATTCGGTTTAAAAATGTGTAGAGATTATAACATATATGTGCTAAGATCTACGCATGTCCTGGATACTGCTGATACTTTCACTCCCCACTGAAAACGCCACCGTGCGCATGCGGGCATGGCGCGCCATCAAAGCCCTGGGGGCCGTTTCGCTGCGTGATGGCGTCTA
>JALUYN010000525.1 GCA_027012915.1 Cellvibrionaceae bacterium | reverse complement strand
TCATGCAGAACTACCAGAGCTTTGCTGTGTGCACTCGTCAGGCCTTGGATTACACCTGTGCCTTTTATGGCGCTGAAGTATCGGAGGCAGAAAAACAGGAGTTGCTGCAGAGCTACGGCAGCCTGCCGGCGTTTGAAGATGTGGCACAAGGCTTATCAAATTTGAGCGCTGCGGGACATCGGTTGTTTGCTTTTTCCAACGGCAGCGCGGATGCCGTCGAGGGATTACTACAACACGCTGGCATTCGACGTTATTTTGAAGCAGTGGTCAGTTGCGACGACCTAAAGAGTTTCAAACCCAATCCTGCTGTCTATGCCCATTTCCTCAGACAAGCAAAAAGTCCCGCCAGCAAAGCTTGGCTGGTATCCAGCAATCCGTTTGATGTTATTGGTTCCATTTCGGCGGGCATGCGGGCAGCTTGGGTCAAGAGATCGCCCGAGGCGGTGTTTGACCCTTGGGATATTCAACCAACCGTTGTGGTAGGCAATCTGCAAGAACTGCAGTCAGCGATATAAAACACTACGTAAAAAAAGCTACCAGTGTTTGGGATCCTGTAATGGTGTTGCACAACGCGCAGTGCCCCTGAGATTCTCGAGTGCAGCGCCCTGCAGGGCCTGGGCCATCCAAGCTTCAGGGTAGGGCAGCGGGTAGGGAGCTGTGACTTTGTGTTCGGTATGAAAACCCGCGCGTGAATAGTAGTTTGGATCACCAAGAACCAGAATGACTTGAGCCCCTCTGTCCTTGAGTATTTCCAGGCCTCTTTGGATAAGAGTTGTGCCTATGCCTGTGGAATGATGCGCCGGTGCCACTGCCAGCGGGCATAAGATAAATACCCGGGTGTTGGAATTCTGCTCTATTGTCACTGGCGTGAACAGAATATGGCCCACGCATCTACCTCCGTCCACGGCAATCAGTGACAAATGTGGCCGGGCGTCGGTAGCGGCCAGCAGATCTTTCACCAGTTGGGCGATAGCCGGGCCCTCGGATGGGCCGAAGGCGTCGCTATGCAATCGCAAGATATCTTCAGTCTGATTATTGCCTGATTCCTCTATATGCATATTAAACTCCTGGCTATGACCCCAAATATCTATATCTGTTGTGCTGCCATATTATAGATTTCATTCCGAGGGTTCGGTGCGTTTTCTCACCTGCGTTGAATTTCCGCTGCGAATAGTGGTCTTAATTGCGGTTTCGATACGGGATGAGTGTTATGGAAGGCGAGCTGGAAGAACAGGCCAAAACCATTACCTATAAAGGGCATGTGGTGTTCAAGAAGCTACCCATGGGCAGTTTTAAGCGCATGGTGCGCAACTATTACAAGAATGAAGCCTGTTTCGCTTTCTATAGCCGCGGAGAATATCGTATTCGTGATCAGGCAGGAACGTTTGATATTGATGCCGATACAGGCGTCTTGGCCAAGTGCACCAACTATTTCTACGAGAGTAAGGTTTATCCCAGGCCGTGCGAACCGGGCGGTGAGGCTATTGGAATCTTTCTCTATCCCGAAGTTCTTCAAAGCCTGTTTCAATTCGACTTGACCAGGTCAAGCCATACTGTGCCTTACAATATGAAGCGGGTTCAAATTGATCGATTGCTGGAGCACTTCCGCGACAGTATCAATATACTACTGGATGCTCCGGAACTGGTGGACGATTTGCTGGTAGAAAGCAAGTTGCGAGAGTTCGTTATTCTTATATCGAAAAAAGTCGAAGCACCGTCGGAGCTCGATTTTCTGGCTTCCATGTTCAAACCACAGTTTGCGCGTTTCGAAGAGGTTATCCAAAATAACCTGTACGCTGATTTAAGTCTCGAGGAACTGGCAAAGCTATGCAATATGAGTCTTTCCACGTTCAAGCGAAAATTCACAGAAACATACAATGAGAGTCCCAAGAAATATATCACCAGGCTCAAGTTGGAGCGTGCCAAAGGTTTGTTGAGGTCTTCAGACGCACGTGTTTCAGAAATTGCTTACGACACGGGTTTTGATTCTGTCTCTACATTTAATCGTGTTTTTAAGTCTCACGCGGGGTTGTCTCCCAGTGAGTATCGTTTGAGCTGAATTGCGTAATACCTGAGCCAAACTGGTGAGCCGATAAATTCGGCGTTGGATAGTATCACTCCTGTCGAGACAACTGCCGGGCTCTATGCTTGGCCCGTTAAACTAACAGGAGAATTACGATGACTCAATTTACTATACACGACAAAAATACTGCTCCAGCTGGAAGTCAGTCCCTGCTGGAAAATTCAGTGAAGACATTCGGCATGATACCCAATCTACATGGGGTTATGGCTGAAGCGCCGCAATTGCTGGAAGCATACCAACACTTGCATGATCTATTTCAGAAGACTTCATTTAACGCCGATGAGCTTACTGTGGTCTGGCAATCCATCAACGTCGAGCATGGTTGTCACTACTGTGTACCAGCGCACACCGGCATTGCTCATTCCATGAATGTGGATGCTGAGCTGATCGATGCGTTGAACAATCGTCAGCCACTGCCTTCTCCAAAGTTGCAAGCGCTACAGGATGTGGTGCTCAGCGTCGTGCGTGACCGAGGCCATGTAAACGACAAAGCGCTGTCAGCATTTTATGAGGCTGGTTATGGTCAACAACAACTGCTGGAAATTATCCTGGGAGTAGCGCAGAAAGTTGTGAGTAACTACACCAATCACGTGGCTGATACGCCAGTGGATGCAGCTTTTGCCAAGTACATTAAGTAGCGTATGACAGCGGCAGTTCGATATCGACCCCTGAGGGTGGGATACTCTCTGCCGCTGAATTTTCTAAAGTGTTAAAGGTCCAGATCCAAACCGACATCTTTGCCGCGCAGTGTTCGCCCCAAAATCCGAAAGCACCAGACAATGGCTTCAACCGGAAACTCAATGACGACTTCCAGTAGGTCGAGGATCCAGTTGTCCTGATCCCGCTGTCCGCGTTTCTTGCTGGGCCAGCACCAATAGGCAAGGGCAAAGCAGAATGCTGCCCCGACCAGATAGATCCATATCAGGCCTTCTAAAAAAAACTCGACCGCCAATGCTAGTGCCGCGCCGAAAAAATGAGCGCAATAATCTCTCGCAGAGTGATCACGGTTGCTTGGCTCCCAGTACCTGATACAGCTCGGCCAGAGTTTGCACGGCTTTCTCGTACAGAGCTTTTGCGTCTGCTTCGGCGAGAATCACCGGGTGCTCCCCCAGCGAGTCTTCCAGTTGCCGAAGCTGAACGTGGGTGCGATCCAATGCTTCATGATAGGAGTAACTGTCCATAGTGATATTCCTTTGTTTCTTTTTTATAGCTTAATGATATCTAGCCTGCCGGGTTTGCTTCAAAGATCTCTATTGTGGGTTTATCTGTCGCCAGTGATTCCAGAGCCTTTACAAATTGAGCCGATGCCGGCACTTTAAAGTGCAGCTGCAGAGATTCCATGTCACTCCATTTTTCCACAAACACCAGCCTTCCCGATTGTTCGGGATCGAGGTATACGGCATGGCTAATGCAACCCGGTTCCGTGCGGGAGCGGGCCACATGTTCCTGGCTAAGGCTCATGGCTTGGTCGATGTTGGTTTCTTTAACGCTGATGTTTCCCAGTACAATAATCATGGTTACTACCCTGATAGGTTCGTTATTTTAGAATTCCGGATTCAATTGCATCGCTGTTGGCGGGCAGACTGATATAGCTGCCATCGACGCCGACATTCAATGGCCCCTGGTAAACGTCATCGACGCCTGCCAAAAAAGCTGCTTCCATTCCCGGTACGAGCAGTGGCGGTACTATATGGTAATACATTAGATGGCCAACGTTAGCGGTCTCGGCAATCTCCGCCGCTTCCACCGGCGTTGCGTGGTAGTCTGGAATATCTGCTGTCACCTTTTCGGCAATGGCATTGCCGGCTTTCTGCGATGCGCGATTCATTGTCGCAACCAGCTCGGGTGACAGGGCTTCGTGTACCAGTAGATCCACGTCTTGGCTCATCTTTTGTAAATTGTACGATTTTACGGTGTCGCCACTGACTACCGCAGAGCGACCTTTGTAGTCAAAGCGATAGCCTACCGCCGGTTCTACCGGCGAGTGCCCAACGATGAATGCTGTTACGACCAATCCGTTATGTTCAAATACTTTAAGAGCTTGCTCCGGTTCGGGTGTCGCGAACTCCTGGGCCACCATTCCTTGTCCAGACAAGGGGGCGACGGCATCGCCGTGATGCAGCTGCCGGTAGCGGGCATCGGCTTTGTAAGCTTGATTGAAACCCTCAACAATTGCTTTGGTGCCCATAGGCCCAATAACCGGAAGGGGGCTAGTATTGGCGTTATTGACCCAACGCATTACTGCCAGCTCTCCCAGGCCGTCGATATGATCAGAATGAAAGTGTGTCAGGAATTGAGCCTGGATCTCACCCAGAGGAATGCGGCGCATTGTCATTTGACGGCTGCTGCCCGTGCCGGCATCGACGGTAACCAATGTGTCGCCCGCCAGTATCGCCACGCAGGGGCCGGAGCGTTTGGGATCGGGCAATGGGCTACCAGCGCCGCAGAGTATAACGTGCAAGCCATCCTTAAAATGATCGACACTGCTGGTGGCCAGACGCTGCTCCAGAACTCTTTCCATCAATGCCACCGAAAGAGTTGCTCGTTGGCTATGGATCACAGTGGCAATGAGAGCGAGGATTGCGACTAACAATCCGATCTTTTGGGTTCTGTTCATAGTGTTATCCCGCAACTTGTTTTTATTGTTATTCGGGAACCACTGTATGTCAGTTTTCAGGATTTTGAAATTGGAAGGAAAGGTTAAGGTCCAGATAGTCCTGCTTTGAACAGTCTACAGAGGCTTCTATGAATAGCTGATCTTGTATGTAAGCTGCGCAAAGTTATTTGCATACGCCATCGCCGTAGCGGCTAATCCATGACTTTATGCATAAACCACTAGAAGGATAGGTCAATCAGTACAACTGGAGTTGCTATGCGCCTTCCACTGGCTCTATTCGGCACAAACCGATAGCTTTTTCTCCTCTTAGGGTTCTTACCCATCGAACGCTGTAGTTTTGTCCTGTAGAGAGCATTATCTCAGCACCAGGCTTAGGCAGAACCCCACTTATTAATGTTGCCCCAATTCCTCGTCCGCTAGTATTAACTTCTTTGACCGTGATTGTATGATAAATACCATCTTGAAAGAGAAATACTTCGACTGTCTGACTTACTTCCAGGTTTGGTTTTCTTAACTCAAAGCGGCAGTCAACCAGTTCAGCCTTTTCCCCCCAACGTTTCAATATGTATGTGACATCAGTTAGATTTATAGGTTTGTTTAATATCGAATCAATCTTTGCTTCACTTGGCAATTCTTCAATATCAAGAGTTCCTAGAGCGGTCAAAATCAAGCAGTTGCCTCCAAATCCGCATTCTCTCAGTTCTAGCGCAAGTTGGGAGCCATCTTTTGCAGGCATTTCAAAATCCAGTATTGCCAGATCAGTACTGGAAGCCGATGTCTTAAACCAAGCGAGTGCCTCATTGGGATCTTCAAAGGAAGCTACCCGGCAGCCTTGCTTTTTTAATAGGATTTCTAAGATTTTGAGGTTGGTAGATGTGTCATCAACAATAAGAACACTTGTCATCAAATCCTCCCGATAAGATCAACAGTCGATGAGTGCGTTCAGCTCTCAATGCTTGGAGCTAATTACTGTGCCGCTGGTGCTGAAATTTGATCGAGCTTGTCATGAAGTCTCATGATTTCTATTTCCATTTTTAGATTGATCTGATACGCAGCCTCTTGCTTTAGTCTATCTTTTTCCGCTTGGCGATTCTGAGACATCATAATAATGGGAGCTTGAAACGCTGCAAGGGTCGATAAACCTAAATTTAGCAGTATATAAGGGTATGGATCGAAAGCTTTCTCGGCTATCAGTAAATAGCTGTTTGTTACTATCCATATTGCAATTATCAAAAAAAATAGACCTATGAAGCTCCACGAGCCCCCGAAGCGTGAAACACCGTCTGCCACGCGCTCACCGAACGTCAGTGAATCAACATAGGTGTAATTGACATTTTCTGCAACGGTGGTGTGATCTGCGATGCTGTCTATGACCTTTTTCTCAGTCGAATCTAGCTCTTTGAGTTCTTTTCCCATTACGGCTTTGGTTAGGTTCTGAAAGTACTTCTTCATGAATTCTCCTAATCCCCAGATGTAGATGTTCCTGGCAGCACGAAGTTCTGTGATGGATCGACTAAGACCCTATCTCCCATTCCTTCACGGCCTAGCAACATCAGGTAGGACATATCCGAACGATCTGTCAGCGTTATTTCAATCGGCCATTGTTGGCCACCCAAATCGAGTAGAGTCTTGATAACATAGCGTTCTTCTGACTTTCCGTTCGACGACTTAATGCGACGAACATCAAACAATGGAGCTTCGCAGGAAACAACTGTATCAACGTTGTAAATATCAGGGTGGATATCAAAGACAACCCAGGTGCGGCCATCTTTCTTTAACCGTTGAATATTGTCTACATGAAGAGAAGAGGTTTTGGCGCCTGTATCGACTCGCGTGTGCAAGTCAACAATACTCAGCTCAGGTAAATGGCAGACTTCAATTGCGCCGATTACGATCTTAGCTTTGGTGGTCACTGTCCGATTCCTTCTTTGCCGGCTTTTTACGAGTAATTCTCACAGCCTTTTGAAACACCATTGAATTTGGGTAAGTTACTATTGCACCTTCGTCATCAAGCATAATGACATGGAATAGTGTAATTTCTTTGATCTTGCCGATAACGGTATCGTCTCCGTCGATAATTTCTACCCAATTTCCTACTCGGTAAGGAAAGAAAAAGAAGACAATAATACTAGCCGTAGCGTTACTTAATAAAGACCATTGAGCAAATAGCGCTACACCTAAGAATGCAAGGGATGACCCTACTAACACTCCGATATCTTGGATATTACTTCCAGTCAGTGCAATGGCTGCAACAATGGCGACAAAGATCCATACCAATTGCATTGATTTTATTACATAGTCGATTCTGCTCTCTGCTATATGGCGCTCAGTTCCGACGCGATTAACCATTACTTTTATTGCTCTATTCCCAAGGAATAGAGCAATAAGGATGATCAACAATATAGCCGCTGAATGTACTACCATGAGTTTCTCCCGTATCCACGTTCATCATGCTACTCTATGCTCGAATCAATACCCGGTGAAGACAGTTCAGGACTTTCTTCCAAAACCTCCTGCATTTCTTCAATGGTTGACGCGACATTCTCGTCACTCTCTGAAAAATAGGCGATGTGGAACATTGCGTCACCTTCTTGCACGAGAGGAATGTTCTGTTTACCGATTATAATTCCCGACTTATTCGCGATAACCTTAGCCAGGCTGTCCCCGAAGGGCGTTCCTATGTCTGCCAGAACATCCCCCTTGCTCACCTGATCCCCAAGCTCCTTTAGAGTATTCACGAAACCACTGGCAGATGCTCGTATCCACGTGCTGTTGTTCGCGACAAAGGGCGATACTTTCTTACGTCTGATCTTGCGTTTAAGCATTCCCAGTTCGCTCAGGATGTTTATAACGCCACGTACGCCTCCTCGAATCGATATTTCATCAAACCGCAGGGCTTGACCAGCTTCGTACAGCAGGATTTTGGTTTTCCATTCCACACCAGCTTGCCGCAATGAGCCATCTCTCAGGTTCGCATTGAGTAGCACAGGAACTCCAAACGCCTCCGCTAGCAGTTGGGTCTCAGGGTCTGACAGATTGGCCCGGACTTGCGGAAGGTTGGAGCGGTGGATTGCGCCGGTATGCAGGTCAATACCGTAGTCGCAATGCTGAACCACCTCTTCGAGGAAAATGGAAGCTACCCTTGCCGCCAATGAACCTTTTTCAGAACCTGGAAAACACCGATTCAAGTCCCTCCTGTCGGGCATGTATCGACTCTGATTCAGTACACCATAAACATTAACCATTGGCACTAGAATCAAGCTTCCCGCCTTTAGGCTCAGATACTTGGAGTTGATCAAGCGACGAATAATCTCGATGCCATTCAGCTCATCCCCGTGCACCGCAGCCGAGACAAATAGGGTTGGTCCAGGCTTTTTGGCCCGAACAACATGAATCGGGATAAATATGTCAGTATTGGTGTAAAGGTTCGCTACTGGTATCTCCAAGCGCCTCGATTGCCCGGGCAGTATATCTACCCCGGCAATGGTCAATTTATCGTCTTGCATTACCCTTTTCCTTTGGTGCGAGTTTTGTTTGGCTTGGCTTTTGCCTCAATAAACTCAACGATCATTCCTGCGACATCCTTGTTGGTCGCCATTTCAATACCTTCAAGTCCTGGAGACGAATTAACCTCCATCACGACCGGGCCATTCTTTGATTGTAAAATATCCACACCACAAACATTAAGGCCCATGATCTTGGCTGCATTGACCGCAGTAGCTCGCTCATCCTTGGTCAAACGTACGAGTTTTGCGGAACCGCCACGGTGAAGATTGGAGCGAAACTCTCCCTCAGCTCCCTGGCGTTTCATGGCAGCGACGACTTTACCGCCGACAACTAAGCAACGAATATCGGCGCCCCCTGCTTCCCCAATAAACTCCTGTACCAGGATGTTGGCCTTCAGACCCATAAAGGCTTCGATAATGCTTTCAGCCGCTTTGGTGGTCTCGGCCAGTACGACTCCTATTCCCTGTGTGCCTTCCAATAGTTTTATCACGACAGGGGCGCCTCCAACGTTTTTGATCAAATCCTTGACGTTATCGGGTTTATTGGCGAACCCAGTTCTTGGTAATCCCACATCCTTACGGGACAGCAGTTGCAGAGAGCGTAACTTATCCCGCGAACGGCTGATGGCCACAGATTCATTGACACAGAAGGTTCCCATCATTTCGAACTGGCGTACCACGGCCGTTCCGTAGAAGGTTATGGATGCCCCAATGCGAGGGATAACAGCGTCGTAATAAGGCAATTCTTCACCGTGATAACGCACCGTTGGCCGGCTGCGAGTGATATCCATGTAGCAGTGAAGAGTGTCGATAATGTCCACTTGGTGCCCCCGGGCCTCCCCGGCCTCTTTCAGGCGACGAGTGGAGTACAGGTCAGGGCCTCGGGATAGGATTGCGATTTTCATTGAGTTCCTCCTTGGGCCAAATAAGCGCATTCGGCCGAAATTTTCTATATTGATAAATTTTTTTGCTTCTTGATTTGGCTACCTAAATCGGCTTATATCCTATTAAGTGTAGCTCCTTAATCTGGCGGCGATCTTACGTTCACACCTAATTAGGGGTAAAACG
>JALUYN010000524.1 GCA_027012915.1 Cellvibrionaceae bacterium | reverse complement strand
CGATGAATCAGTTCGAGCAGTACGTAAATCTGAGCAAAAAGGTTCCAGCCGAAGTTATGTCTTCTCTCAGCGGGATCGAAGAGCCCGGGCGGCTGGCAGATACAGTTGCTGCTCATATGTCCCTGGAGTTGCACCAAAAACAAGAGCTGCTTGAAGTTACCGACGTGCGCGAACGGCTTGAACATTTGTTGGGGTTGATGGAGTCGGAAATTGATCTGTTTCAGGTTGAGAAAAAGATTCGTGGCCGCGTGAAAAAGCAAATGGAGAAAAGCCAGCGTGAGTACTATTTGAATGAGCAGATGAAAGCCATTCAAAAAGAGCTTGGTGAAATTGGTGATGAACCTTCAGAGCACGAAGAGCTGGAACAGAAAATAGTCGATGCCAAGATGCCAGAAGAAGCCGAGAAGAAAACCCGCGCTGAGCTAGGCAAATTGAAAATGATGTCGCCTATGTCGGCAGAAGCCTCGGTAGTTCGAGCCTATATAGATTGGATGGTCAATGTACCTTGGTCCAAGAGAAGCAAGGTTAGACACGACCTGGCGCGTGCCGAAAAGATTTTGGAGCGAGATCACTACGGTCTGGAAGAAGTAAAGGAACGAATTCTCGAATACCTGGCGGTGCAAAAGCGCGTTAAAAAGATAAAAGGACCAGTACTGTGCTTGGTGGGGCCTCCAGGGGTTGGTAAAACCTCTCTTGGAGAGTCTATTGCTAGAGCAACAAATCGGCAGTTTGTAAGAATGGCTTTGGGTGGTGTGCGTGATGAGGCTGAAATACGCGGTCACAGGCGCACGTACATCGGTTCTATGCCAGGGAAATTGATCCAGAAAATGTCCAAAGCTGAGGTGAAGAATCCTCTGTTCCTGCTTGATGAAATTGACAAGATGGGGATGGATCACCGTGGCGATCCTGCGTCAGCGCTTTTGGAAGTGCTGGATCCAGAACAGAATAATTCGTTCAATGATCATTATCTTGAGGTGGACTATGATTTGTCCGATGTGATGTTTATCTGCACTTCGAACTCCATGAACATTCCCGGTCCGTTGTTGGATCGTATGGAGGTCATTCGAATTCCCGGTTACACCGAAGACGAAAAGCTGAATATTGCTCAAAAATATTTGATCCCTAAGCAGATAAAAAACAACGGCCTGAAACAGGATGAGATTGATATCAGCGACGCAGTCGTTCGCGACATCGTTCGCTACTATACTCGCGAAGCGGGTGTTCGTGGCTTAGATCGTGAGATAGCAAAACTGTGCCGCAAGGTGGTCACTAAGCACGTCCAGAATCGAGGTAAGTCAGAGTGCAAAGCCATCGACGTGGATGAATTGGAAAGTTATCTGGGAGTTCACAAGTTTGACTACGGCGTAGCGGAAGAAGAGAACCAAATTGGGCAAGTGACTGGCTTGGCTTGGACTCAAGTTGGTGGTGAATTGCTGACAATCGAGTCCTCAGCGGTGAAAGGCAAGGGGCGGATGGTAAAAACCGGTTCTCTTGGTGACGTCATGCAGGAATCGATTCAGGCTGCACTTACCGTTGTGCGATCACGTTCTCAGGTGTTGGGGATTACACCGGATTGCATTGATAAGAACGATATTCACATTCACGTGCCTGAAGGGGCTACTCCAAAAGACGGGCCTAGCGCGGGCATTGCCATGTGCACAGCGCTTGTTTCTGTTCTGACTGGAATTCCCGTGAAGTCGGAAGTCGCAATGACTGGTGAGATCACTCTGCGCGGTGAAGTCTTGAAGATTGGTGGTTTGAAAGAGAAGCTGTTAGCCGCCCATCGTGGCGGGATTAAGACTGTTGTAATTCCAATCGATAATGAGCGGGATTTAAAAGAGATCCCCGACAATATCAAAGAAGACTTGACGATTATTCCAGTTCGTTGGATCGATCAGGTTCTGGAAGTGGCGTTACAACATCAGCCAGTGCCGTACTCTGATGAAGAGTATGAAAAGCTGGAAGCCAAAGTTCAGACCGGCGAAGAACCGAAAGCGCCAATTAAAACTCATTAAAGTAATCTTTAATGAATGACTTGTCAGTCCAGTGAAGGCCCCGGCATTACTGGGCTGGCATGTAATTTACTCTCATTGAATGGAAACTGATCACAGCATCAAAAGTCTTATTAAATTGTTGTTATCAAGCTTGACCCTTCTAGGGATCTATTGGTATAAATCCACTTCCTTCTTTGCGAACGCAGGGACGTAGGATGCGCAATTGGGGATTGCCTCCTTCTGTATGTTTTTCCCATAGTTTCTGTTTTTACATAACCGAATAATAAAAGGGGTTTCGTGTGAACAAATCTGAGCTGATTGAAGCCGTTGCTGCTTCTGCAGACATTCCAAAAGCAGCCGCTGGTCGTGCTGTTGATGCAGTAGTTGAAGCAATTACTGGTGCTTTGAAAGAGGGTGATCAGGTTGCACTGGTTGGCTTCGGCACCTTTTCTGTAAAAGAGCGTGCTGCTCGTACTGGTCGCAACCCACAAACTGGTGCGCCAATCGAAATCGCTGCAGCTAACATTCCAAGCTTTAAAGCTGGTAAAGCTCTGAAAGACGCTGTTAACTGATTCAGTTGATCGATCCCAGACATCCAATGTATGGGTTTGGTCATAGCAGCATAAAAAGGCGCATCCTTGATGCGCCTTTTTTATAGTTTGATTTTTATCTTTTCGTTACCCACTCATTTTTGAGGTTCGTATGCTTCAGTCCCTTAGAGACAACATGAAAGGCACTCTCGCCATGATTGTTATCGGTTTGATGATCATTCCTTTCGCCTTGTTCGGTGTTGATTCTTTGTTTTTGCAGGATGGCTCAGCAGGCAATGCGGCTGAGGTTAACGGCGAAAAGATTTCTGAGGTGGATTTATCGCGCGCTGTGCGTAATCAGAAACAGCAGCTGCTGCAACGCTACGGTGAGCAGGCGCCGGTCGAACTTCTCAGCGACGAGAATCTGCGCGAGCCGGTACTGAATCGACTGATTCAAAGAGAAATCGTTCAGCAATCTGCGGCCTCCGGTGGCATGACAGTAGCGGACAAACAATTGGATCAACTGATCGTATTGTCGCCACAATTTCAGCAGAACGGAAAGTTCAGCCCTGAACTGTATACACAGTTATTGCGCAGCAGCGGTTTCACCCCAGCGTCCTATAAAGAGCTACTGACTCAGGATATTGTGCTGCGACAGCACATTTCCGGTATCACCGATACTGCATTTGTAACGGCCACTGATCTTCAGGCTTTGATTGGCCTTACGCAGCAAAAGCGTTCATTTGAGTACATTACTCTGCCTCAATCTGAAGCAAGAAAAGGCATTGAAATTAGTGATACCGCAGTGCAAGAATTTTACAACGACAACCAGGCACAGTTTATGAGCAACGAAATGGTTGCTATTGAGTATATCGAACTGAGTCTGGAAAACCTGGCGGACGCCATCGAGGTGTCTGACGCTGACATTGAACAGCAGTACCAGGAGAATATGAAATCGTTCGAGGGGGACACTCTCAGACAGGCCGCTCATATTTTGATTGAAACCAAAAGCGATGGTAGTGAGCAATCGGTCATTGAAGAGCTGACATCAAAATTGGAAGGCGGTGAAGATTTTTCAGAGCTTGCCAAAGCTTACTCCGATGATTTTGGTTCAAGGGAAGTTGGTGGCGACCTGGGTGTAACTGATGGCAGTACCTTTCCTGATACATTTGAAGCCGCTCTGGCTGCACTAAGCGTTGGCGAAGTTTCCGGCCCTGTTACTACCGATGCTGGTGTGCATTTCATCAAGCTGCTGTCCGAACAAAAAGCGGAAGCGCCATCGCTCGACGAAAGTCGTGACCAGATTCGCGAAGAAATTGCTCTCGCGGAGGCCGACAGCCAGTTTGTAGAGTTGCTTGATCGCTTACCTGAGGCGACCTACAACTCCGAAGATCTGACAGTCTCCGCTGATGAACTGGGCCTTGAAGTGGTAACTTCCGATTACTTTGATCGCGAAGGTGGGGAAGGCATCACGCAAAACAATCAGGTTCTGGCGTTGGCATTCAGTGACGAGCTGCTTGCTGAGCGTCAAGTGAGTGATTTGATTGAAATTGGCAACGATCATGTCTTGGTTTTGCGAGTAGCTGATCATAAGCCGTCTGCGGTTAAGCCCCTGGCGCAGGTTCGAGATCAAATTATTGAGACTCTGATTCGTGCTCAAGCCGCTGAAAAGTTGAAGGAACACGCTGTCGAACTGCAACAGCGAATCGGTGCTGGTCAATCTGTGGCTGAAATTGCTGCTGATCAGGATTTACAATGGCAGGCGGCGATAGGAATTAATCGAGCCCAGGCCGGCTACGCACAGGAATTGGTGGCTTTCGTCTTTGAACAGCCTAAACCAGTCGATGGCGCGGTCATAGGGCACACCGAGTTAGCCAACGGTGATTATGCTGTAGTTAAGCTTACCGCTGCGGAGGCGGGTGCTATGCCGGAGCTTCAAGAGGCTCAGCAGTTGAACTTGACCAATACTGTCAATCAGCAGGCGGGTGATTCAGAACTCAGTCTGTTTGAATTGGAAAAGCGTGAGGCTTCGGAAGTCACGATCTACTGATTTCAGCTGAGTGTGGGCCAGCGATAACTGGTCTACACTGTCATAAAGATTCGGGAAGGTTGTATGGCGCTGAAAGGTCGCGATGCTTGGGTAGAACAATTATCAAAACGGGAAATGCCGGTGTTGGCTGGCATTTTGACCGAGTTGAATGCGCTTACCGGCAATGACGATACTGAAGTTAATCAGCTCGCCGATGTAATTCTCAAAGATGCCAATCTTACTTCCCAGGTACTGCGCATCGCCAACAGCGTTCACTACAATCCCTCCAGCTATCCCATTAATACCGTCAGCCGGGCAATTATCCTGATCGGCTTTACCGGCGTGAGAGCCATCTGTATCAGCGTGATGGTGATAGATTCGTTGCTTGGTAAAGAACCCAGAGAGCACCTTCTGGAAATTATGGCGCAGTCGTTTCACGCTGCTGTCCAGGCACGTAATTTGATGAAAGGTGCAAACACTGACGTCCAGGAAGAAGTCTTTATTGCGGCACTCTTGTATCACCTTGGGCAGATGGCTTTTTGGGCGTCTGGAAGCAATTCAGTAGAGCTTCTGGATCAGAAACTTGCCCAGGGAGATATCCCGGCTCGAGAGGCGGTTGATGATGTTCTCGGATGCAGTTTCAAATCCATTTCCAGCGCGCTGGCGGATAATTGGAACCTTGGCGAAGTCCTCAAGCAAGCGCTCTATCCACCGCAATCGCCAACACCGAAAGTTGCAGCAGTGATATTGGGGCAACAGTTAAGCGAGGCAGCCACGAAGGGCTGGGATTCCGTTGAAGTTGACGAGATTGTCAAACGCATTGCCCGTTTCTCTGGAGTCAGCGTGGCTGATACCAAGAAACATATCCTCGACGGAGCCGACGAAGCGGCGAGTGTGGCTCTGACTTATGGCGCAGAGCGGGTATGTCACCTGATACCCAGTCGCATGGAAAAAGAGCTAAGCAAGTTGGGGGAGGAGCGCTTCAAGGCGATGGAGGCCGACCCGCAGCTACAGTTGAATATTCTGCGTGAGCTGTCGAATGCGGTCATGGAGAACCTCGATGTCAATGCCATTTTTCAAATGGTGCTCGAAGGACTTCACAGAGGTGTAGGGCTAGAACGTGTTGCCTTGTGCTTTTTGCGTGATGATACCGTGCAGGCTAAGTTTGTGCTGGGAGACAATACAGCACACTGGCGCGAGCAGTTTCAGATTCCGGTGGGCAAGTTGGAGGAGAATCTGTTTTCCAAAGCTATCAAGCTTAAAGAGTCGATGCGTCTCAAGGCTTCGGATATCAGCCAAAATCAGCACTTGTATTCACCCAAAATTAGCGAAGTAATTGGCAAGTACCCATCGTTTGTCTCTGGGATCTTTATTGGCAACCGCTGCATCGCGCTGTTTTATGCAGACCGCTGGAAATTGGGCGAGGATATGAGTGACGAACAGTTCCAGAGCTTTCGTCATTTTATGCTGCAGACTCAGATGAGTCTGCAGATGCTAGCGGAAAAACGCTAACTAAACGCTCATGGCGTCAGTTGATACGGGTGACGTCCACAAATAAAGTCAGCGACTGTCCGGGGTGAATATAGCGGCTGTTGTTGACCGGGTTCCAACGTTCAATATCGTTTACGGAAACGTTGAACTTACCTGCAATTCTTGCCAGCGAATCACCGTTTCTCACTCGATAAGAAACCTTGCGAATGACTGAGTTGGAATGAGGTCCCTGTGACAGGCTGGCAAGCTGCGGATTCTTGGTCCAGATAACCAACTTCTGATTTTTACGGAGAGTGTCCTTCGGTGCCATGCTGTTCCATTTTGCCAGTGATCGAACACCGACTTTGTACTTTTTCGCGATACTCCAGAAACTGTCACCCGCGCGGACCACGTACTCTACCTTGTGGCGCCCAGGCTTTTTGCCGTATGCAGCCTGCTTTTTGGCGATTCGCTGACTAGTGCTCAGCGCATAAGCCCGATCAGATTTGGTGGCATGAGGAATCATCAGAGTTTTGCCGGCTCGAATCCTGTTGCCTTTGATCTTATTTGTGTCTCGTAACGTAGCAACATCGGTATTGAATTTTTTGGCAATACTGATCAGTGAGTCCCCGGATTTAATTGTATAGCGCTGCCAGGAGACTCGCTCTGTTTGTGGAAGTTGCGCAAGGTTGTCTCGAAACTGCTGGGCTTTTGCGGTGGGAACCAGAAGGTGATGCGGACCCGACGGGGCTGTTGCCCAGCGGTTAAACCCAGGGTTTAGCTGATACAGGTCCGTAATACTGACTCCGGATAAGCTGGCGGCCTGGGCCAAATCGATCTGCGAGCCAATGTCGACGCTGGCAAAATAGGGGGTGTTGGGCACTGGGGTTAGAGCTACACCATGAGCCTCCGGGTCCATAACAACCCGCGATAAAGCCAGTAGCTGAGGCACATAGGCCTTAGTTTCATTAGGCAGTTTCAATGACCAGAAATCAGTGGGGCGACCCAGTTTGCGATTGCGGCGAATTGCTTTTCTGACGTTACCCTCACCGGCGTTGTATGCGGCAAGTGCATGCAGCCAGTCGCCGTCAAAACGGCGGTGAAGATAGGCAAGGTAGCGCAGCGCTGCGTCGGTGGCGGCTACAACGTCACGACGGCCGTCGTACCACCAATTCTGCTTCAAGCCATAATGCTTTCCAGTGCTCGAAATAAATTGCCACATGCCAGAGGCGCTGCCGTGGGAATAGGCGAAGGGATCAAAGGCGCTTTCCACTATCGGCAGCAAGGCCAGCTCCATGGGCAGATCCCGCTGCTCTACTTGCTCAACAATATGATACAGGTACTTTTCTGCACGCTTTGAAACGCGCTCGATGTACTTTGGATGGCTCTTATACCAGTTCAGGTGCCTGTCGATACGGGCGTGTTGCTGATCTTCAATGCCGTAACCGGCGCGTAGCCTGTTCCACAGTTGCTGGTAGTCCGGAGCGCCAAACTTCTCGAGTTGGGATTGGGACACGCTGCATTTGCGGTCAGCTTCAGTATCGTGGGCAGAGGGTTTGGAGGAGGCGATTTCCTGGGTCGGATTGGAAGCCAGGCAGCCAGATAGCAATAAGACGCACGCCGCTGGCGCAGTGCGGGAGAGAAACTTCATGTTTTGATTGTAGCCCCAAGTGTTTGAGCCAAATTCTACGGAGCGGCGACACCGGGGTCAAACGGCCCGGAGGGAATTCCTTGTATTTGAGAGGGGTTTCTCAAAAAACGTCTTTCCAGGCGCGAATTGCTGCAAATACTTCGGTCTCTGTGAGGTTTTTCTCGGTTTCAAGACGCTCGCTGGCGGCTCTGATAACAGCGGGATCCTTGGCGCGCATAAAAGGATTGTGGAGCAGCTCTGCAGCAATAGTTGAAGGGACCGTTGGCTGATTATTACTGCGCAGACTCTGAGCATTGGCAATTGCACGCTGAATGTCCGGATTCTCCGGCTCTACCGCGCTGGCAAATCCGAAATTTCCCAGAGTGTATTCGTGGGTGCAGAATACTTGCGTGTCACCAGGAAGATCACTGAGTTTTTGCAGGGAGTTCCACATTTGCTCTGCGGTGCCTTCAAACAATCTGCCACACCCGGCCACAAACAGAGTATCACCGCAGAAGAGCACTTTGTGTTCTTCGCTGTAGAAGGCAATGTGATCCAGAGTGTGCCCTGGAACCTCAAGAACCTTAAAGCTCAGTCCCGCACCTAGGTCAACCTTATCGCCCTCGTGCAAAGGTCGGGTGACTTGATCGCACAGACTATTGGCACTGCCGAATACCGGGATGTCACGGTTGTTAAGCAACTGAGCAATGCCACCGGTGTGGTCAAAATGATGATGGGTTACCAAGATGCCCGCCAACTCCAGATCCATTTCAGCCAGGGCTGTTTCAACTACAGCCGCATCACCAGGGTCGACAACATAGGCGTTTCGCGAATCCGGTGCTTGAAACAGCCAGATATAGTTGTCGTCGAAGGCGGGAATCGGTTGAATATTCATGGCAAGATCCTTGGGCGGTTACATGCAATTGTTATAGGATCATAATATAAAGGATTTCGGGTGGCGCGCCATCCGCAACTACCAATAATCTGCAATTCCTGGAGGTCGAAGCAATGGCCAGAGGCGGTCTTTTAAATCGTTGTATGGACTGGTTTGCGACGCGAGGTAGACCCGGAGCTCCGGATGAGATTTATCAGTCTTTACAGCAGTGGAGCCAAGAGCCGGTGGCAAAGCAGCTGTTGCAGGAACAGCAGGCTCAGCTGGATCCGCTACTTGCCGGATTGTTTGGCTACCATCTGGTGGAACTCAGTGCGTTCGGCAGCAACGGTTTATGTCGGGAAAGCAAGATTAATCACTGCTCCAGTATTGGCATGGCTGACAGCCAAAAAGCGTCTGCTATTGCCCGCTTTGAGCAGTTACCCCTGTCTGACGAGAGCATTGATGTGGTGCTTTTGCACCATGCTCTTGATTACTCACAACATCCTCATCAAGTGTTGCGTGAAGCTGCACGAGTACTGATTCCTCGCGGCCATATTGTAGTGGTGGGTTTTAATCCCTTCAGCTGGACGGGCGTTTTCAAGGCGTTCAAACAATTCGTCAGTGGCCACTGGTGTTGGCGTCGAAACTCCTTGAGTTCACATAGAATCAAGGATTGGTTACACCTGTTGGAGTTGGATACCGTTGAAACCTACAGTGGTTTTTTCAGGCCTCCGTTTAATGGGGATGAGCTGCTGTCTA
>JALUYN010000523.1 GCA_027012915.1 Cellvibrionaceae bacterium | reverse complement strand
TCGGTGACTGCCCGGCCAAAACCAATCTGTGTGGAACCATGGTAAAGACTGAAGCAGATGGAGCCAGCAACCATGCGCTCTACGATTTCCTTAGGGCGACGGCCACCCCAGTAGGTTGCAGCTAGCAAGCGATGGACAGTATCCAGTTGCACCTTGGATACCTCATCAGTGATTAAGTAATCATCCTTTTGCCATTCCATCGATGGCTACCTCCTGATTTAAACACGGCTGTCACACGCTTGGCGCACGCATTGTCTCGTTATGCCATGCCCAGTTATCGTATGTCATTCGATATACCCGCACAGGTCGGGAATGGAATCTTCGCAGTGTATAGTTTCCGAATCCCGCCTTCTCCGCGACCCTAACGGAGGCTGTATGCTCAGGTTCGATAATAACAACTACCGACTCGTAGTGTTTTTGGCCAAAAGCATATTGGAGAACTCCTTTAACAGCTTCTGTCGCATATCCTTGCTGCCAGAATCTGTGCGCCAGGCGATAACCCAGGTTGATCTCTTCAACACCGTCAATGTACTCCGGCCCAATGCCACAGAAACCGATAAAATCCCCTGATTCCTTCACGCACAATGCCCATGGCCCAATTCCATGAGATGCATAAGAGTCAAGGCACCAATCAACGAACTTTAGGGTAGCTGCTTCGTCGCAAACGCCACGGACGGAAAACCTCATCACTTCCGGATCACTGAGTATTGTGGTGAGCACCGGAACATCTTGATGGGATAGTTTCCTTACAATCAACCTCTCTGTTTCAAACAGTGGCACCAATCTCTCCTCGTGCATGACGCTGGATGATGCGGAGCCTCTCTCGCGCCGCCTTCTGTGACCTGTTAAACCCCGCCATCAGGAACTACCGAACTTAACCATCGTATTGCAACATTTCTGCAATGAGACCCGATTTTTAACACCCGGTGCCCCTCGAAGGATCACTCTTTCTCTCTGAAGGAGCAATAACGTATCCTTATCTGCGCTGTTCCCAGTGCTGATTGCGCAGCTGCCAGCGAGGGGAAGAGTCTCAAGGCTACGGATCGGTTACTTCCATTCACCCAATTGGCCGCCGTCATCGAGAGTCACGAGCACATTACCCCATTCCTTTGCTTGTAATGCTATCCTGCACGGCCAGCCCTTGACGGTCCTGCGAGACTGGCTCGGCCACGCGGATCTCCAGAAAACGGAGATTTATACTCGCTGCTGGCCACTGAAACCAACCACTTGATGCGATATATGACGTTCTGATGCCTTTCAACCACGACAAATCCGCCTGGACAGACCCGGATACCGGCACTACCTATGAGCTCGGCGTATTCAAACCATTTACCACCACCTATGAAATCAAGCCCCGCAAGGATGCAGAACCGTTTTCAGTGGAGGTCCTGGTTAGGTTTTCGAATCACTGCTATTCGCGGACTCGGAAGGGCGAGGCTGAGCATCACATTATCGACACGCAGCAGCACCGGAACGGAACGGTAGAGGAACGGGTTTTCTGCGTGGATCGCTGGACGTTCTGCCAGAACCTTCGGGCGGTCATCGATGAGCTTGCGCTGAAACGATG
>JALUYN010000522.1 GCA_027012915.1 Cellvibrionaceae bacterium | reverse complement strand
CGCGATAACGCCCGAGGGCTCTACCGTTATCGAAGCCGATGACGAAGTATTCTTTATCGCCGCCAAATCCGATATTCGCGCCGTAATGAGCGAATTGCGCCGCCTCGAGACCCAATACAAGCGCATTATCATTGCCGGGGGGGGAAATATCGGTTTCCGCCTCGCGGGTAATCTGGAATCCCGATACAGCGTTAAGCTGATCGAATTCAACGAGGGTCGCTGTCGCTACCTCTCCGAAAGACTGCGCCGCACCATCGTATTACACGGCAGTGCCTCTGATCAGGATATGCTGCTGGAAGAGAACATCGAAGATACCGATGTATTTCTGGCTCTGACCAACGACGACGAAGCCAATGTCATGTCATCCATGCTGGCCAAACGGCTCGGCGCGCGCAAGGTGATGACGCTGATCAACAACCCCGCTTACGTCGATCTGGTGCAAGGCGGTGAGATCGATATTGCCATCTCGCCGTCGCAAACCACGATTGGCAGTCTGCTGACCCATGTGCGACGGGGCGATATCGTACAGGTACACTCCCTGCGCCGCGGAGCGGCCGAAGCCATCGAAGTGATCGCTCACGGCGACAAGCGCACGTCTAAGGTAGTGGGCAAATCCCTGGACCAGATCGATCTGCCTCAAGGTGCCACCATCGGTGCGATTGTGAGGGAAACGGAGAAAGGCAACGAGGTACTGATCGCCCACGATAATGTGGTGGTGGAAACCGGAGACCACGTCATCGTATTTTTGGTCGATAAGAAACATACCTCAGATATTGAACAGCTGTTCCAAGTGGGATTCTCCTTCTTTTAACTCCACCTCAGAGCGGACCAACACAAGCGGATCACTATGCACTTTACGGTTATCTTTCGGGTCTTGGGGCTACTGCTGATGCTATTCAGCTTAACCCTGTTCCCCCCGGTAATGGTCTCGATACTGTTTAAGGACAACAATCACACTGCGTTTGCCATTGCCTTCGGAATCACCTTTACGACAGGCTTGCTGGCCTGGCTGCCAGTGCACAATGTCAAACAGGACCTGCGCACACGCGACGGTTTCCTTATTACGGCACTGTTCTGGACCGTTCTGGGTCTGTTCGGATCTCTTCCGTTCATATTCTCCGGCGGTATGGAATTGTCTTTCACCGACGCCGTGTTTGAATCTCTGTCAGGACTGACTACCACGGGTGCCACCGTGATCACCGGTCTGGACCATTTGCCACAGTCCATCCTCTACTATCGCCAGCAACTGCAATGGTTGGGGGGCATCGGTATTGTCGTAATCGCCGTGGCCATTCTGCCAATGCTGGGTATCGGTGGCATGCAGCTGTATCGAGCCGAAACCCCGGGGCCAGTTAAGGACAGCAAGCTCACACCGCGAATTACAGAGACCGCCAAAGCGTTATTCTTTATCTATGTCGGCTTAACCGCACTTTGTACACTGGCCTATTGGTTTGCCGGCATGACTTTTTTCGACGCCATCTGCCACGCCTTTTCCACTGTGGCCATCGGCGGATTTTCCACCCACGATGCCAGCATCGGCTATTTCGACAGCGAATTGATCATGGCCATTTGCACCATCTTTATGATGGTCTCCGGCGTCAACTTTGCCCTGCACTTCTTCAGTTGGCGCAACCGCAGCGTGCTGCACTATTTTGCCGATCCGGAATTCCAGATGTACGCTGGTGCCATTATTGTAGGCTGCCTGATCACCGTGGCCATGCTCTATGGCTACGGTATTTTCAACCTTGAGTACAGCATCAGCCACGGTGTGTTCCAGTTGGTATCCATGCTCACAACCACCGGCTTTGCCACAACCGATTTCAGCAGCTGGCCCAATATGCTGCCGTTTATGTTGCTCTACTTCTCGTTTATGGGGGGCTGTGCCGGCTCTACTGGTGGCGGCAGCAAGGTGATTCGAGTGCTATTGGTTGTTAAACAGGGCGTTCGTGAAATTCACCGCCTGATTCACCCCAATGCCATTATTCCTGTAAAGGTGGGTAATACCGTTGTGCCAGATCGAGTAATTGATGCTGTCTGGGGCTTTTTCTCAGTCTATATTCTGGCGTTTATGATTATGTTCCTGATCCTGCTCGGCACCGGTCTCGACGTAATCACCGCCTTTTTTGCAGTGGGAGCCTGCATAAATAATCTTGGCCCTGGACTTGGCGAAGTGGCCGCTCACTACGGCAATATCAACGATCCTTCCAAGTGGATTCTGTGTTTTGCCATGTTGTTGGGTCGCCTCGAGGTGTTCACCTTGCTAGTATTGTTATCTCCTATGTTTTGGCGACGCTAGCTATAGATGGTCATAGACAAAGCCCTCGTATCGATTATTTCCCGACTCGCGCGTGATCGCGGCGAGAATATGCTCGCCACACTGACGCTCGCCCTGTCGGAAATCATTGGCGCAGAGCACGTTTTCGTTGCTCGACTCAATAAAAGCGAAAAGACCTCCACCACTGAGTGCTATGTGCACAACAACCAGTTGGCTGATAATTTCAGCTATGAGCTCAAGCACACCCCTTGCGCACAGGTATCAGACGACAGAGTCTGCTGCTTTAACGGCGATGTTCAGGAACAGTTTCCACTGGATCAGTTATTGATTGATATGGGCGTCAGTAGCTACATCGGCACGCCAATGTACGACTCCAACGGCAAGTTGTTTGGCATTATCGTCGCTCTGTTCGAAGGTTTAATTCCCAACACTGAAACCACTACAACCTTGTTTACGTTGTTCTCGGGATTGATAGCGGGAGATATTGAACGCAGCGAAAAGCAACAAGCCCTGAATATTACCGAAGCGATCCTTCAAGAGATGGACGAAGCGGTGGTACTCGCCAATGAAGACTACGAAATAGTCTCTTGTAACCGTGCCTTTACCGAGTTGACCGGATACACGGCAGAAGAAGCCATTGGGAAGAATCCCAATCTTTTGAAGTCCGGTGTTCAAGATAACAACGTTTATGAAAAGTTTTGGAAAGAGATAAACGACACAGGGGAATGGGAAGGTGAAATCTACAACCGCAAGAAGTCTGGAGAACTCTATCCGGAGTACATGCGCATTCGCCGAGTCTATGAGCCAGTAAGTGGAAAGACCTACTACCTGGTCATTCACCAGGATATTTCCGCATTGAATCAGGCTCGGGAAGAGGCTTACTTCAACAAGAATTTTGACGGTCTAACCCACCTTCCCAACCGGCAGCTATTCCTTGATCGACTCAATCAACAGTTAATTCTCAATGAGCGCGAGTTCAAGAAATCCGCAATCGTTTGTTTGGATCTTGATGGCTATCAGGGTATCAACACCACGCTCGGTCACGAAGTCGCTAATCAGCTGCTGATTTTGTTGTCGCGTCGTTTGAAGAACAAATACCGAAGCAGCGATATTCTTGGGCATCTCGGCAGCGATGAATTCGCCATATGCCTCAACGATATTAACGACAGCCTCGATGCCCAACAGATGGTGACCAGTCTACTCGCCACCATCAAAGAGCCGTTTAACCTGCACCCCGAACCTATTACGGTCAGCGCAACTATCGGCTTGGCACTCTACCCGGAAGATGCCACCGTAGCTCACGAACTGCTCGCCAAAGCGGATCAAGCCATGGTGCACGCAAAGTCGATGGGTAAAGATCGCTACGAGTTTTTCACTCAGTCGATACAGACCAATATCAACAACCGTCTGCAGCTCAAGCGCCGTCTGAAAGAAGCAGTTGATAACCGCGAACTGGTCGCTGCCTTTCAGCCTATTATCAACAGCAAAACAGGACACGTGGTAAAGCTCGAGGCCCTGGTTCGTTGGCCCAACGATGAGGGTATGATTTCACCGGCTGAATTTATCCCGGTGGCCGAGGAATTCGGGTTTTGCCACGACCTGGGAAATCAAGTGCTGCAGCAGAGCTGTCAGTTGATGGAAGAAATCAATCGACGCGGCTTCGATCTTTCCGTCTCGGTAAACCGCTCCATTGCTGAGTTTAAAGAACTCAACCACGATGTTTCGTCCTGGCTGGAGATTATTGAGAACTCACCGATTCAAAACGATCAGATCAGCTTTGAAATCACGGAGAGTCTGCTGGCTTCAGAACAGGACAGCTTAAGAGAGTCTCTGTACCGTCTCAAAGACGCTGGCTGCCAAATTTTGATGGATGATTTCGGCACCGGCTATTCGTCACTCAGTTACCTTCGCAGTTTCCCCATCGATTATCTGAAAATAGATCGCTCCTTTATTATGGATCTCGGCAGCAGCCACGAATCCCGGTCCCTGGTGGCTTCAATCATCGCAATGAGTAAAGCTCTGGGAATTAAAACCATCGCCGAAGGTATCGAGTCCAAACGCCAATTGGCGATTCTCGGATCGCTGGATTGTGGTTTCTATCAGGGTTTTTATTTTTCCAAACCCATGTTTGCCGACGAGTTGCTGCAGTTCCTTGATAATTACTCCCCAGACCCATCGATTTTCGCCTAATACCCCGCGAGCCGCTTGGTGCCACGCGACGCTGGGGCTATAATTCCGAACCTGTTTTTTCTTCGATTTTCATAAGGGGCGGACAATCGTGTCTGAAGCCAGCACTACCGAATCCACCGGTACGGCAACTGTTGATGTCAGTACTTTTCAAGGACTTATTCTCGCGCTACAACAATACTGGGCGCGACAAGGTTGCGTGATTTTGCAACCACTGGATATGGAAGTGGGTGCGGGTACCTTTCATCCAGCCACCTTTCTAAGAGCCATAGGCCCGGAAACCTGGAACAGCGCTTACGTGCAACCCTGCCGCCGTCCTACCGATGGTCGCTATGGGGAAAACCCCAACCGCCTGCAGCACTACTATCAATATCAGGTGGTGCTGAAACCTTCCCCGAGTAATATTCAAGAGCTGTACCTGGGTTCCCTGAAAGAGCTGGGTATCGATCCGGCCGTTCACGATATTCGTTTTGTTGAGGACAACTGGGAATCTCCCACTCTGGGTGCTTGGGGCCTGGGCTGGGAAGTCTGGCTCAACGGAATGGAAGTTACTCAGTTCACCTATTTCCAACAGGTAGGTGGCCTTGAGTGTTTCCCGGTTACCGGCGAGATCACCTATGGCTTGGAGCGGATCGCCATGTACCTGCAGGGCGTAGACTCGATTTTCGATCTTGTTTGGACTGTTGGACCTGATGGCAAGAAAGTCACTTATGGCGATGTCTTTCATCAAAACGAAGTTGAGATGTCACACTTTAACTTCGAAGAAGCCAATACTGAATTTCTATTCCAGACCTTTGATGTTTGCGAGTCAGAAAGCCAGCGCCTGATCGAGAAGAACCTGCCACTGCCCGCCTATGAAATGGTGATGAAAGCATCCCATGCCTTTAACTTGCTGGACGCCCGTCATGCCATTTCGGTCACGGAGCGACAACGCTACATCTTGCGCGTACGCACCTTGGCCCGCGCCGTGGCACAGGCCTATTTCGACGCCCGCGCGGCACTGAACTTCCCACTGGCAGAACCGGAACTGAGAGATCAGGTACTGCAACAAATCGAGTCACAACAAGCTGAGAGCGAGAAGTAATCATGGCCGCAGATTTTCTAGTTGAATTAGGCACCGAAGAACTGCCACCAAAAGCGCTCAAGAACTTGATGAATGCCTTCGCCCAAGGTATCAAAGACGGCTGCGAAAAAGCCGGATTGGCGTTTTCATCGGTAGAGGCCTACGCCAGCCCAAGACGTCTGACTGCTGTGGTTCGCCAGCTTGAAGAGTCCACACCCAAAAAAGAACAACAGGTTTGGGGGCCTCCAGCGAAAATCGCTTTTGATGGCGACGGCAATCCAACCAAGGCGGCAGAGGCATTTGCAAAGAAGAACGGACTTACCGTAACCGATTTAACCACCGACAACGATGGTAAAGCCGACAAGCTGGTCTGCCGCATTGAAACCGGTGGAGAACTGGCAACTGAACTGTTACCTAACATCGTTGAAACATCGCTCAACGCTCTGCCCATCCCCAAGCGCATGCGCTGGGGCGCTAGCCGTACTGAGTTTGTGCGTCCAGTGCACTGGCTGGTTATGTTGTTTGGTAATGAGATTGTTGACGCCACTATTTTGGGTCTCACTGCATCCAGAGAAACCCGGGGTCACCGTTTCCACTACAATCAGGTATTGGACGTCGAAAGTGCCGACGATTACCTGAAAAAACTGCCCTCCATCGCCTACGTGGAAGTGGATTTCAGCAAACGACAAGAATTGATTCGTGAGCAAGTAATCGCAGAAGCACAGAAAGTTGGTGGTGAAGCCGTAATCGATCCCGATCTATTGGATGAAGTTACTGCGTTGGTTGAGTGGCCAGTAGCCCTGACCGGTCGCTTTGAAGATCGCTTTCTGGAAGTCCCTGCTGAAGCGCTGATCTCTTCCATGAAGGAGCATCAGAAGTACTTCCACGTGGTGGACTCTGAAGGCAAGTTGCTGCCGTACTTTATTACCGTAGCCAATATCATCAGCAACGACCCGCAACAGGTGATTGATGGTAATGAACGTGTTATCCGCCCACGCCTGTCTGACGCTGCCTTCTTCTTCGAAACCGATAAGAAATCCAACCTTGATGCCTTCCGCGAACGCCTCAAGCCCATCGTATTTCAAGCGCAATTGGGTTCCATCTTTGATAAAACTGAGCGAATCAAAGCGCTGGCTTCCTACATTGCCTCGCTGATTGATGCCAATGCCACTCATGCCGAACGCGCAGCGGAGCTATGTAAATCCGACCTGGTATCCGACATGGTTGGCGAATTCGACAAGATGCAGGGCCTCGCAGGCTACTACTACGCCTTGAATGATGGCGAAGATGACTCGGTTGCACAGGCAATGCACGAGCAATACCTACCGAAATTCGCAGGCGACAAGTTACCTGAAACCGAGACCGGCACCATTATTGCGCTGGCCGATCGTGTTGATACTTTGAGTGGCATCTTTGGCATTGGCCAGAAGCCTACCGGCTCCAAGGATCCGTTTGCTCTGCGTCGCGCTAGCCTCGGTGTACTACGCCTTCTAGTAGAGAAAGGACTGGATCTGGATCTCCGCGAACTTCTGACGGTCGCCGCCAAACAACATGGCGACAATATCAAAGATCTCCAGGGCACCGTCGATACGGCCTTTAGCTATATGGTCGAACGCTTCCGCGCCTGGTACGAAGAAGAGAACATCAAGGTTGAGGTGTTTATGGCTGTTCAGGCGAAAAACCTGAGCCAGCCGTTGGACATTAATAACCGAGTTCATGCAGTTAACAGTTTTAGTCAGTTGCCTGAAGCGCAGGCATTGGCTGCCGCCAACAAGCGAGTATCCAATATTCTCGGAAAATTGGAATCCGTGCCTTCGACGCAATTGAATGAGTCGCTGCTACAAGAGGATGCCGAAAAAGCCCTGGCTAAATCCCTGCAAGCTGTTGCCACCGAAGTAGAGCCGTTGTTTGCTGATAGAGATTACTCCGCAGCGTTGACCAAGCTGGCGACGCTTCGCAACGACATCGATACTTTCTTTGATGATGTTATGGTTATGGCCGACGACGAGGCGCTGCGTAACAATCGTATCGCTCTGCTGTGCGTACTGCGCAACCTGTTCCTGGAAGTCGCGGATATTTCACTTCTGGTACCGGCCAAATAAGCGGTGACTGAACAAACTATGAAGCTGGTTATTCTTGATCGCGACGGCGTCATCAATCAGGACTCGGATGCCTATGTCAAAAGCGTCGAAGAATTCCAGCTTATCGAAGGTAGTGTTGAAGCTATCGCCTCATTGAGCCAGGCAGGCTTCGCCGTTGCCATCGCTACCAATCAGTCAGGTCTGGCTCGACGCTACTTTGAGCTGGAAGACCTTGAAGCCATGCATCAAAAACTGCAAATAGCAGTAGAAGCTGCAGGGGGACAATTGTCCGGTATTTTTTACTGCCCTCATGGACCGGATGATGGCTGCGACTGCCGCAAACCCTTACCGGGCCTTATCGATGCCATTCAAGCAGAGCTGAAAACTACAGCCACTGGCTGGCCCATGGTCGGAGATTCACTGCGGGACCTTCAAGCGGGATTCGCGCGGGGGTGCAAGCCAATCCTGGTGCGTACAGGAAAAGGGGCCAAGACTGAGGCAAAGCTAGCTGAGCACCCTGAAATGGAAACGGAGGTATTTGATAATCTTGCCCAGGCTTCAACCTACATTCTGGAAAACTTCTAGAAATTGAGGCTTGTACCTAATAAGTGGGCACTCACTTCACTGTTAATATCTAAAAAAGCCCGCTATGGCCGTCACCATCAGCGGGCATTTTTACGTTTAGTATTTACACATCCAAGTTGGCTACCGCCAAAGCGTTGGACTCAATAAACTCTCTACGAGGCTCTACCTGGTCACCCATCAAACAGGTAAACATCTGATCAGCGGCAATGGCGTCTTCAATAGTCACCTGCAACATGCGACGAGTATCAGGATCCATGGTAGTTTCCCAAAGCTGCTCTGGGTTCATCTCACCCAACCCTTTGTAGCGCTGAATGTTGTAGCCACGCCGAGATTCGGTCATCAGCCACTCTAGGCCTTCCTTAAAGCTGGTAATTTCCTTGCGTCGCTCACCACGAGACATAAAAGAACCGTCTTCGATCAGACTCTCTAGGTTAGCGCCCAGCTTAACCATCGAATCGTACTCTCCCGATTTAAAGAAATCCTGGGCAAATATAAATTCTGTAGGTACACCGTGAGCAGTAATCTCAACCACAGGGTAAAACAGATTCCGTTCAGAGTCCTCTTTCACAAAAACCTGGTAGCGATGACTGCCTGAATTATGAGTTTCGTTGATGCGCTGCAATAGAGCTTCACCCCACTGCTCCACGGCCTCTCTATTTGACAGGTTGTCTGAAGCCAAAGGCTGCAGATAAATCAGTTGCTCCAATATATCAGCGGGATACAAGCGCGACAGGCGATCAATAGTTGCCATAACACTGCGGTATTCTTCAACCACTGCCTGCAAGCCTTCGCCAGTGATACCCGGGGCATCCTCGTTGACGTGCAATGCCGAATTCTCTAACGCAGCCTGGGTCAAGAAGCCTGTGAGTGCGTCATCATCTTTTAAATACTGCTCTTGCTTGCCTTTACTGATTTTGTACAGTGGAGGCTGAGCGATATAGATATGGCCGCGTTCAATTAGCTCACGCATTTGGCGGAAAAAGAAGGTCAACAGTAGCGTTCGAATGTGAGAACCGTCCACGTCCGCATCTGTCATAATAATGATGCTGTGATAACGTAGCTTGTCTGGATCAAATTCCTGATTACCAATACCACAACCCAATGCCGTGATTAGCGT
>JALUYN010000521.1 GCA_027012915.1 Cellvibrionaceae bacterium | reverse complement strand
TAGATGGGGTACATCACCAGCGAGGACTGGACACTCATCATGGATCGATAGCCGGAGTCCACCCGCTCTACCTCTCGGGCAATTAGTCCATAGCTGATGTAGTCCACACCTGGGCAGCCATAACCCTCTATGGTGGAGCCCAACAACCCCAGTGCTCCCATTTCCCGAAAAATGGCGGGATCTGTGCTCTCTGAGCGAAAGGCGTCACGCACACGAGGCTGCAGTTGCTCCTGAGCGTACTGGCGAGCGCTGTCGCGCACCATGCGCTGTTCATCACTGAGTTGTTGCTCCAGCAAGAAGGGATCCTGCCAATCCAGTTGTTGCCATTGTTTGACTTTCGGCATAGCCATTGCGCTCCTGACGGTTTCGATACTGCGAATATACGCCTTACCAAAACATATAAAAAATATATAATTTATATGAAATACATAAACAAAAGGTTAAGCAATGAACTTGCGTAGACTGGCCATCTTCCGGGCCGTAGTTCGCCACGGAGGCTTCATCGGCGCTGCAGAACAGCTTCATATGGCTCAACCGGCAGTGAGTATTGCCATTAAAAAGTTGGAGCAAGAGCTGGAGGTATTACTGTTCAACCGCTCAGGGCGCAAGGCTGTGTTAACAAGCCAAGGGAAAGAGGTATTGTCGCGAGCCGAAAGAATTCTCGATGAAGTAGAATCACTGAAACAGGATGTATCGCAAGGCAATCAACTGTTGAAAGGTGAATTGTCACTGTCCTGCCCCTCGATGCTCGCGACCTATTATCTGCCAGAGTTACTGAGCGGTTTTTTGGGAGCTTATCCGGGTCTGTCGGCCAATATTGCTCAGGTAGGCACCCAGCAATCGCGGGAGCAGCTGCTCAATCGCGAGGTTGAACTGGCGATCATCACGCTGGAAGATGGACAGAGCAACGCACCTTTTGATCTTGTGCCGCTCGTGCAAGAAGAACTGGTGGTCTGCACTCCGCGACATCACCCCTGGGCGGAGAAGCAACAGCTGCATATTACCGAGCTGGATCAACAGCCCATGGCCTTCTATGAAAGTGGCTACTTTGTGCGGCGCTCCCTGGATCTGCTATGCCAGGAATTTGATGTTCACCCCGATATCCGCGTCCAAACCAATTTCTTACCGCTTTTGATACGCAGCGTTAAGCAGGGATTGGGCTGTACCGTGGGCCTTACGCGAATGGCCGAGCAGGAGGGAGAACTGGCCGCGGTCCCGCTGCGCCCCCGGGTCGAACTCAACCTTGCCCTGGCTAAACTGCAGCACAATCCGATCGACAGAGCCAATCTGGCGTTCTTTGACTGGGTGACAGCCAACACTTGAAATACTCCGCTACTGTTTTTAGGAAGCGGATTCTAAAAATAATCCCTAAAGTGAACCTCACAAATCGGAAATAGGTCTCCGAGAGCTTTTTAAACTCTGTTTTATTACTTAACCCGAGGTTCATACCATGAGCAAACTGAAGTCTTTCCAGGAAAAAGTTCAATCCAACATCGTTAAAGCTATCGACTCTACTGAAGAGCAATACAAGAACGCTACTGACAAGTCTTTCGAGTACGCTGAGAAGCTGGAAGAGAAAGCCAAGTCTTACACTATCGGAACTGTAAAAGCCAAGCACAACGAAGCTGTAGCCAAGCTGGCTGACAACGCTCGTGAGCTGAATGAAAAAGCTGACAAGTTTGTTTCTGAGCTGATCGAGAAAATCGAAGAGCAAACTGACAAAGCTGTTAAAGCCGTCAATGAGCAAATCGAAAAGATCAAAGGCACCAAGAAAACTGCCAAGAAACCTGCTAAAAAGCCTGCTGCTAAAAAAGCTGCCGCTAAGCCAGCTGCCAAGAAAGCCGCTGCCAAACCAGCCGCTAAAAAGGCAACTCCTAAGGCTGAAGCTCCTAAGAAAGAAGAAGCCGCTACCGCTTAATTCGGTTTCAGCTTCTGCGAAAAGGGCGAATACCTTACGGTATTCGCCCTTTTTTGTGTCTGTCAGGCTATGAATAACTGACGTCAATGCAAAGCGCACAGCGGCGAAGCAATTTCTCTAACGTGGCATTACATTACACCCAAGAGATTAGTTCGCCGTGGTCGCAATAACTAATATTGAACTCAACTCAACCTACATTGGTCTTGATTGTATCGCCATCCACATAGGTGACAATAGTATCCCCCGGTGCAAACTTGCCCCCAAGGACTTCCTGGGCAAGCGGGTTTTCCAGATACTGTTGAATTGCACGCTTCAGCGGACGAGCACCGTAAACCGGGTCGAATCCAGCCGCCGCCAGCTTATCCAGCACCTCATCACCCACCTCCAGCTTCAACTCGCGATCCGCCAGGCGTTTGCGCAGCTGATCCAATTGGATGGTGGCAATGCCGCGAATCTGCTCTTGTCCCAGGGGATGAAATACCACCACCTCGTCGATACGGTTTATAAATTCCGGTCTAAAGTGAGTTCCCACAACGCCCATAACCGCTTCTTTCATAGCACCATAACGGTTTTCGGTATTGAGACTGTCGGAGACATCCTCACCCAGATCAAAACTCACAGTGTCAAAAGATTTGTTCTTGGCAATATCCTGAATAACATCAGAACCCAAATTGGATGTCATCACGACCACAGTATTGCGGAAGTCGACCGTTCGTCCCTGACCGTCTGTCAGGCGGCCGTCCTCGAGTACTTGAAGCAGAATATTGAAGACATCCGGATGTGCTTTCTCGACTTCATCGAGCAGCAATACAGAATAGGGCTTGCGGCGCACGGCTTCGGTCAAATAGCCACCCTCTTCGTAACCCACGTAACCGGGAGGCGCGCCGATCAAGCGAGCCACGGAGTGTTTCTCCATAAATTCCGACATATCGATGCGTACCATGGCGTCCTGACTGTCGAAGAGAAACTCAGCCAGAGTTTTACACAACTCGGTCTTACCTACCCCGGTAGGCCCCAGGAACAGAAATGATCCATTGGGGCGATTGGGATCAGAGAGGCCTGCGCGTGAGCGACGCACTGCGTTTGATACGGCTACCACCGCTTCGCCCTGCCCAATAACGCGTTTGTGCAGCACATCTTCCATACGCAGCAGTTTCTCGCGCTCACCTTCAAGCATTTTGCTCACGGGAATGCCAGTCCACTTGGATACCACTTCGGCGATCTCTTCATCCGTGACTTTGTTGCGCAACAGGCGCATATCGATCATCTCCGCCTGACTGGCCATATCCAGCTGTTTTTCCAGTTCGGGAATAATGCCGTATTGCAACTCGGACATACGCCCCAGATCACCGGCGCGGCGAGCGGCATCCAGATCCAATCTGGCTTGCTCCAGGTTAGCCTTAATCTCCACCGAACCGTGCAATGCAGCTTTTTCAGCACGCCAGACTTCATCCAGATCGGCGTAGGCCTTTTCACTTTTCTCAATGTCAGCATCCAACAGCTGCAACTGCTTTTTAGCCGCATCGCTGGTGTCCTTCTTCACCGCTTCGCGCTCAATTTTCAGCTGGATCAAGCGTCTTTCCAACCGATCCATTTCCTCAGGCTTGGAATCAATCTCCATGCGAATGCGGCTTGCCGCCTCATCGATTAAGTCGATCGCTTTATCGGGAAGCTGGCGATCGGTGATATAGCGCTGGGATAACTTGGCCGAAGCGATAATGGCAGAATCGGTGATATCCACGCCGTGGTGTACTTCGTAGCGTTCTTTCAGGCCACGCAGTATGGCAATGGTGTCCTCTTCGCTGGGCTCGTCGACCAGTACTTTCTGGAAGCGACGTTCCAGCGCCGCGTCTTTTTCTATGTACTGACGATACTCATCCAAGGTTGTGGCGCCGACACAATGTAACTCGCCTCTGGCGAGCGCTGGTTTGAGCATATTGCCCGCATCCATAGCGCCGTCCGCCTTGCCGGCTCCCACCATGGTGTGCAATTCATCGACAAACAGGATAATGCGGCCTTCCTGCTTGCTCAGCTCATTGAGCACAGATTTCAGGCGTTCTTCAAACTCACCGCGGAACTTGGCACCTGCCAATAACGATCCCAAATCCAGAGACAGCAGCCGTTTGTTTTTTAGGCCCTCAGGTACTTCACCGTTGATAATACGCTGTGCCAAACCTTCAACAATGGCAGTTTTACCCACGCCGGGTTCGCCGATCAAAACCGGGTTGTTTTTGGTGCGACGCTGCAACACCTGAACAGTACGACGAATTTCGTCATCGCGGCCAATCACGGGGTCCAATTTTCCCGCCTCAGCGCGAGCAGTCAGATCAATGGTATATTTATCCAGGGCCTGGCGATTGCCTTCGGCATCGGGATTATCTACGGACTCGCCGCCACGCACCTTGTCGATGGCTTGATCAAGCTTTTTGGCGTCGCCGTATTGGCCGAGAATTTTTCCGAGAGAAGTACTCTGATCGGCCATCGCGGCCTGCAGTACGCACTCACTGGAAATATAGGCATCGCCGTTATCCTGAGCCCGTTTATCCGCCAAATTCAGTAGGCGTCCCATCTCTGGAGACATATGCACATCGCCAGTGGGCGTCTGAACTTTGGGCAAGCCATCGAGCGCAATGGCCAAACCGTTACGCAGGCCGGCGACGTCGAAACCGGCCTGGGCCAATAATGGGCGTACGGCTCCGCCCTGCTGATCCAGCATGGCCGACAGTACGTGAGCGGGCTCCAATTGTGTATGGTCTCGCCCGATTGCCAACGACTGGGCATCGGATAGCGCCATTTGCAGTTGATTGGTTAAACGGTCAATTCTCATTCCACACCTCAAAACGGTTGTTCTTGAACTGTGAAAAGAATTGGGGGTGGATTACAGAAATTCAAGCGCCGCTTATCGCTGGATCAGAACCGCTTGATACAGGTCAATGTGAGCCATCAATCCAGATAAGGGACGCCATGCGGCCGGTAACGCCATCTCGGCGATAGGAATAGAAGCGTTCGGCGTCTGAATAAGTGCAGAAGTCACCACCGTATACTCGGTTGACTCCTAGCTCGTCAAATTCAGCACGGGCCAGAGCATAGATATCCGCCAGATACTTCATAGCCAGCGCATGGGAAGGTTTAAACGACTGACTCACAGCCTGCAGATGAGATTCACTTTTGGCAGATTCGAAAAAGGCTTCCAGCACATCAATACCCACTTCGAACGCGCGCGCGGAAATAGCCGGCCCCAGATACACCATTAGTTTCTCCGGCGCACAGCTGAAACTTGCCACAGTTTCGGAGATGATTCCCTCAGCCAACCCTCGCCAACCGGCGTGCACCGCAGCGACCTGCGAGCCATCCTCATCACACAGCAACACTGGCAGACAATCTGCCGTCATCACCGCACAAGCTATTCCACTAGCGCGACTGTAACAGGCATCCGCGGTTCTCACGCGCCCATCATTCTGAGCTTCTACCAACTTTGTGCCGTGTACCTGCTCCAACCATTGCACGCTGTCGACAGCCAACTCCTGCAAGAGTTGAGTCCGGTTTCGCTCCACCGAATCAATGTCGTCACCTACGTGTGACGCCAAGTTAAAGCCTTCATAAGGTGCATCACTAACACCGCCCTGCCGCGTGCTGATACAGGCTTTAACATGGGCAGGTACAGGCCATTCAGGAATCAACAGTTGCGGCGCTTTCATTCAAATCTCCCGCTGCGCATCCTGTCTCAACAGCGCTAACAGCGCCTGCATGTCTTCGGGTAAATCCCGCTGCCATTCCATATATTCTCCGGTACGAGGATGAATCAACCCCAGGCACTCGGCGTGCAGCGCCTGTCGACCAAAGCCGCGCAGCATTTCCAGCAACTCAGGTTCTGTTTGCTTAGGGATTTTAAACCGGCCGGCATAGGCGCCATCGCCCACCAACGGATAGCCAATATGAGCCATATGTACACGGATTTGATGGGTGCGCCCGGTCTCAAGCTTCAGGCGAATGTGGGTGTGATTGCGGTAGCGCTTTAGCACTCGGTAGTGGGTAATAGCTTCCTTACCGCCAAAATCCAACACCGCCATTTTCTGGCGCTGCTTCGGATGACGCCCGATATTGGCCTCCACCATGCCACCACCGGTCATAACCCCAGCTACGACCGCTTCATACTCGCGGCTGACACTGCGTTCCTGCAGTTGTTCAACAAGATCCGCGTGGGCCTGTAAGGTTTTCGCCACCACCATCAGCCCGGTTGTGTCTTTGTCCAGGCGATGGACGATGCCAGCTCTGGGAATATTGATTAACTCAGGGCAGTGAAACAGCAAACCGTTCAGCAGGGTTCCGGTCGCATTGCCCGCAGCCGGGTGGACTACCAAATTCTGTGATTTATTGACGACCAGAATGTCGTCGTCTTCATAGACAATATCCAGAGGAATGTCTTCCGCCTGCCAATCGCCCTGCTCCTCCTGCTCGGCTACCAAGCGCAACTGCTCGCCGCCCAGCATCTTATCTTTGGGCTTGGCGGCAACCCCATTTACGGTGAGATCACCACTCTTGATCCAGGCTTGCAGACGGGAACGGGAGAACTCGGGGAACAACTCGGCAGCAGCAAAGTCCAAACGTGAGCCCATCAGGGTCACAGGTACGGAGGCTTCGTATTCAACGGCTTCAGACATAAACTTTCAGGCAAATTCAAACATTGGATTATTTCAGCCCGCAGTCTACCGTTCCTTTGACCTGTCCGCACGGAAAACCTGTGACACAGAGCTTTTCACTGTGGTTAAATACGGGCCTTGTGTTGCCCGGCCTGCCGGGTTAACGGTCAATAAAAACAACATCCGACGAGTTAGACCTTTTATTATGACCCTCCGCCTGCTCTTAATTATCGCCAGCGCTTTTCTGATTGCCTGTTCCAGCCAGGAAACCGAAGAAGAAGTACGACTGAACACCGAAAAAGCTTATTACGATGCTGCTCAGCGCGCACTGAGAGCGAGCAACTGGGACTCAGCCATCAAACACCTGCAGGGACTGGAAGAGTACTTTCCCTTTGGCACCTATGCAGAACAGGCACAGCTGGAACTGATCTACGCTTATCACCGCAATTACGAGCCTGAAGCCTCCATGGCTGCGGCAGATCGCTTTATCCGTCTTCACCCCCAGCACCATAATGTGGACTACGCCTATTATATGAAGGGTCTGACCAGCTTCACCGAGGGCACGGGTATCTTCGAGCGCTTTCTGCCTACCGATTTGACTATGCGTGATCCTGGTTCTGCGAGACAGTCCTTTGTGCACTTTGCACAACTGCTGGCACGCTTCCCCAACAGCAGCTACGCCCCGGACGCCCGCAAGCGCATGATCTATCTGCGCAACCTGCTGGCTCGCTATGAGATTCACGTAGCTAACTACTATCTAAAGCGCGGAGCCTATGTGGCTGCTGCCAACCGCGGACGCTACGTGGTAGAGAACTTCCAGCAAACTCCTGCGATTCCAGATGCTCTTGCCGTCATGGTACAAAGCTACAACTACCTGAATATGGATGAGCTGGGTGAGAACGCACTGACTACTCTCAAAGCGAACTATCCGCAGCATCCAGCTCTTGAGAATGGCGAGTTTAACTTTGGCTACAGCCAGCGTCAGCCCGAGGGCTCGTGGCTGCAGAAAGCCACCTTCGGCCTGTTTACCAAGAAAGATCCTCAGGGCTTTGATTCCCGCTCGCTATACAACCCCGAGCACTTTCAGGATGCTAGCGCAGATCAACCTGCGGCCTCACAAGAGCCTGTGGAAGAAGGTCGCTCCTTTACCGACTGGCTGCGAGACAGTTTTGACTGGATCTCCCCACGAGAACAGGGCAAACAGGAAAGCGCAGAATAAGCGACTCTTACTGATCCATAACCGCATTAACTTGCGGGACAGCACATACAAAAACAAAAAAGGGGTCAGAGCCCTTTCCCATATTTCAGGACGGGACATCTCAACCAAAAAAGCCGGGGCGTAGCCCGGCTTTTTTTATGCGCGTGTTTTGCTATACAGCAAATATTGGGAGCCATAAAAGGGCTCTGCCCCCATTTATAAGGGCTATTCTCCCAGCTGCCAACCGTTGGTGATAGGGTAACGACGATCCCGGCCAAAGCCCCGCTGGGTAATTCGTGGCCCTACGGGCGCCTGACGGCGCTTGTATTCGTTGACGTCCACCAGCCGCAAAACTCGGCGCACATCCTCTTCAGCAAACCCCTCATCAATGATTGCCTGGGCACTGTAGTCGCGCTCCACATAGAGCTCGAGAATTTGATCCAACACATCGTAGGGGGGAAGACTGTCCTCATCCTTCTGATCCGGAGCCAATTCGGCCGAAGGCGGGCGCTCAATTACACTCACGGGAATCACTTCCTCAATGGTATTGCGGTAGCGAGACAACTCGAACACCATGGTTTTCGGCACATCCTTTAACACGTCAAAGCCACCGGCCATATCGCCATAGAGCGTAGAGTAGCCAACGGCCATTTCGCTTTTGTTGCCAGTGGTCAGCACCAAGTATCCCTTCTTATTAGAGATGGCCATTAGCAACACCCCTCGACATCGAGCCTGCAGATTTTCTTCGGTAGTGTCTCGCTGGGTGCCAGCAAATTCATCCTCCAGGGCCGACATAAACGTTTCATAAATGGGTTCAATACTGATGGATTGGTAGCGCACACCGAGGCGCTGAGCCTCATCAGCCGCATCGTTCTTGCTCAGATCCGACGTATAGCGAAATGGCATCATCACCGCCTCAACTCGCTCAGCACCCAAGGCATCTACGGCTATGGCCAGGGTCAACGCTGAGTCAATACCACCGGACAACCCCAGCACCACACCTTTAAAACGATTCTTGTTGACGTAGTCTCTGACCCCCAGCACCAGCGCCTGATAAACACTGGCTAGCCGCTCGGGGGCCGGCGTTTGACTCTCTGTATTGACCAGGCACTTACCGCTTTCTACCGCAATTTCCACCGGCACCAGACACGACTCAAAGCTGGGTGCCTGTACATTAATCTGACCGGTGCTGTCGGCAACCATCGAGGCGCCATCAAAAACCAGTTCATCCTGAGCCCCGACCTGATTCACATAGACAATCGGCATTGCTCCTTCACGGCTGCGCTCGCGCAGCAGTTCTTTGCGTTCATCGAGTTTGCCCAGATGGAACGGCGAAGCGTTCAAATTCAGCATGATATTGGCGCCGACGTCAGCTGCCTGCATCATGGGCTCGTACTGCCAGATATCCTCGCAGATGGTGATCGCAGCCTTAACTCCACGCACGCGTACCACGCAGGCGCTGTCGCCTGGCACAAAATAGCGCTTCTCATCAAAAACCCGGTAGTTGGGCAGATGCTGTTTGGCGTACTCAGCAGTCAACTCTCCCCCATCGATCACT
>JALUYN010000520.1 GCA_027012915.1 Cellvibrionaceae bacterium | reverse complement strand
TTTTGATCCTCAGCTGCATCAAGCCATGACTATGGTGGAAAGTCCGGACGCTGAGCCGAATACCGTGCTCAATGTATTCCAGAAGGGCTATACCCTGCATGGTCGTCTGGTGCGTCCGGCGATGGTTGTGGTTTCCAAGGCGCCAGGCGCATAACGCTATCTGGTTGAAATTTGGCCTTTGAGGGGTTGAAAAACGTTTTTTAGCGCCAATATAACCAGCAACTGAATTGCTAAGCGGCCTGTTCCAAGCAAGCTTGCACAGGCTCAGTAACTTTTTTGAATTGAATATTGAATTGTAATTTTTGGAGACGATCTAATGGGCAAAATTATTGGAATCGATCTGGGCACAACCAACTCTTGTGTATCTGTACTGGAAGGTGGTTCTGCCAAGGTAATTGAAAATGCTGAGGGTGATCGCACCACCCCGTCTATCGTTGCATTCACCGACGATAACGAAATTCTGGTAGGTCAGAGCGCCAAGCGCCAATCTGTGACCAACCCAACCAACACTCTGTTTGCGGTTAAACGTTTGATCGGTCGCAAATTCGCTGACGACGTTGTGCAGAAAGACATCTCTATGGTTCCCTATAAAATTGTAGGTGCCGACAACGGTGATGCCTGGGTAGAGGTGAAAGGCGAGCAAAAGGCGCCGCCACAGATTTCTGCTGAAGTTCTGAAGAAAATGAAGAAAACTGCGGAAGACTATCTGGGTGAAAGCGTAACTGAAGCGGTTATTACTGTTCCTGCTTACTTTAATGATTCTCAGCGTCAGGCAACAAAGGATGCCGGCAAGATTGCTGGTCTGGATGTTAAACGCATTATCAATGAGCCAACCGCTGCGGCACTGGCTTACGGTATGGATAAAGCCAAGGGCGACCACACCATTGCAGTTTACGACTTGGGTGGCGGTACTTTCGATATCTCTATCATTGAAATTGCCGACGTTGATGGCGAGCACCAGTTTGAAGTTCTGTCCACCAATGGCGACACCTTCCTGGGTGGTGAAGATTTCGATCTGCGCCTGATTGAGTACTTGGCTGATGAGTTCAAGAAAGAAAACGGTATCGATCTGCACAACGATCCTCTGGCGTTGCAACGTCTGAAGGAAGCGGCTGAAAAAGCCAAGATTGAACTGTCCTCTTCGCAGCAAACCGAAGTAAATCTGCCGTATATTACTGCTGATGCCACCGGTCCTAAGCACTTGGTGGTCAAGTTGACTCGCGCCAAGCTGGAATCACTGGTGGAAGAGTTGGTTGTTCGCTCTCTGGAGCCAATGAAGACTGCTCTGGCTGATGCTGGTCTGTCTGTAAGTGATGTCGATGATGTGATTTTGGTGGGCGGTCAAACCCGTATGCCAATGGTTCAGGAGCGTGTAGCAGAGTTCTTCGGTAAAGAGCCCCGTAAAGACGTAAACCCGGACGAAGCTGTTGCCATGGGCGCTGCGATTCAAGGTGCGGTTTTGGCCGGTGACGTAAAAGACGTTCTGCTGCTGGACGTATCACCTCTGACTCTGGGTATTGAGACCATGGGTGGTGTGGCGACGCCTTTGATTGAGAAGAACACCACCATTCCGACC
>JALUYN010000519.1 GCA_027012915.1 Cellvibrionaceae bacterium | reverse complement strand
ACTGCAAAGAGCGATAACACCCGGGTGGTGCTCAATGTGATATGTAATTTCGGCAAACGTCTTCCAAGGTTTCATCAACCTCAAGAAAAAAGGAGCGATAATGGCTAATCTGCTTTTGAGAAAATAACGGATTGGAGATTTCAAAATGCTGCCGCTGGTGCAGTTTGGCCTGCATCAAGTCAGCACAATGATACTCGTAGAAAAAGCGATCAAACTCGCCGGAATCCATCAAATGCCTCATGCCCCACTCGATACGTTCAGCCAATATTGGACGTTGCGGAGTAACAAAAAAGAACGTAGGTAGTGGAATGGAGAGTAGAATATTCTCATCGACAACGATATCAGGGTATTCCGATAGGTGGAATTCTCTCTCTCGATACGCTTCGTTAATACCACGCCCAAAGGTAACAAAACGCTTGGCCATCAACATACCGAACAGGCCGTCATAGCTGGAACCAGCCACCACATTAAAACCCGCTGACGTCAGTGCAAATCTGGTCGACCACTGATGGCCAGAGCCAGTCGACAGGGCTTTCAGATCCTACAGGGAGGTCACGCCGTCCATAACGTCAGTGTGATCTTTGTGAATCAGAAAAATGCGATAGCCCTGCACCCCTTTACGAATAGGCACGGGTACCATCAATAATTCCCTATCCCATTGAGGCTTGAGAGCCTCCGCCATAATGTCCAGCTCCTCGCCGTTGAGCAAGCTGGCAAACACTCTATCCCTACTCATCAGCACGGAAGATTGTTTTAGCCGGGCTCTCCCGTATTTTGACTCAGAGACATCAAGAACCTTCTGTAATAGCTCGTAGACATATTGATAACGGGGATCAGACTCGGAATAGCTTTTGTTGATTACCACTGTGGTCTCAGCAGCTAAAGGCGTATTAATCCAACTCAACAACAAACAGAGCAGTGATAACTTTACAGCCAGATTGCAGTTTCCTTTCTGCTCTACCATATCCCTGTTTGCTCCAACTATTCCTGCAGATGGTTCAACAAGTACTGTTTGATATCCCGCCAGGCTTCTTCAGCGGTTTCCACATAGCGGAATAGCCATGTATCAGATGGCGAAATCATGCCCTCTTCCACCATCATGTCGAAGTTGATCAGCCGCTCCCAGTAGTCGCGACCAAAGATCAGGATCGGCAGGGGCTTGATCTTCTTGGTCTGCACCAGGGTCAGTGTTTCAAACAATTCGTCGAGGGTGCCATAGCCACCTGGGAACACCACCAATGCTCTAGCGCGAAGTAAGAAGTGCATTTTGCGCAGAGCAAAATAGTGAAACTGAAAACACAGATCCGGCGTGATAAAAGCGTTGGGCACCTGCTCGTGGGGCAGTACGATATTCAAACCAATGGATGGACCTCCGGCATCGCTGGCACCGCGATTGGCCGCCTCCATAATACCCGGGCCGCCACCGGTAACCACATACAGATCGGGCAAGCCATCGTTGCCCGACGCCTCGGTGATCAGCTGCCCCAGTTTGCGAGCCTCATGGTAGTAGTGAGCATTGGCTTTGAGCCGCTTTGCCGCAGTGACTTTCTGTTGCAGCTCCTGAGAATGGGGCTCGGCCGCCAGTGCTTCTTCGGCTGCCTGAAGCTTGCGCTCACTCTCACCTGGAGAGGACAAGCGCGCGCCTCCGAAAACCGCAATGGTGTCTTCGATATTGTAGGCCTGCAGCGCCTGCTCGACCTTGGACAGTTCGAGCTGCAGGCGGATGGCCCGCTGCTCGTCCTGCATAATAAATTCGTCGTCACTGTACGCCAGACGATAGGCGCTGGAGGCGGTCTGAGGCGACGTCACCGGATCTTTCAGTGCGTGTCCCAGATCTTCTTTGGCACTGGGGAATAGCTTCTTCTTGGTTTTGTCGTCCATGTCTAGCGCTTCTTGCCACGCATAACATCCAGCCCCATACCCATTATTTCAACGCCCGCCTTGGCCATGGTTTGCGTGGTGCCCTTGAGCGTTTCAGCAGAGGGAATTTCAGTCACAGCCTGCAATACTCCCTGGCGCACGGACTCGCGCACTTCTTCGGAAAGAGTCGACACCGCCACTTGCAGCTTTTCGTCGAACTCGCGATCAATTTCTTCGCGCATTGCCGGTAGCCAAATACGCTTGACCACCCAGTAGCTCACAGTCAGAGTCACCAACGCAGAGGCGATGGCCGTTAATACAATCTGCAGAAAGGTTACGCCCATAGCGAGCCCTCTTTATTATTTTAGGGCAGGTCTGAAACCTGCAATACGTTGTACACCACTTCCGCTGGCATTACGCGGTCGGCACTGTCCAGTTCCGCCTTCAGCGATGCCTCAAACTCAATCATGCCTTCAGAGTTTACTCTGATTACACCAGTGCGCTCCATAGACTCAATAAAACGACGGAACAGGGTCTTGTCAAAAAACTCCGGTGCATCCAGCCCATTCAGTAGCGACAGGCGCTGCGCCATCTGCTGAGACTGCAATTCCAGCTCTTCAGCCGAACAATAACCGCTGCCCTGGCGCACCAGCACCGAGAGGCCAATAAAGTAACGCTCCAGTGAAGGCAGCATAATATTGCCCAACAACTGCAACTGCAGATGGGTGACCTTGTCTTTATCCGGAGCCAGCCAGCGGTCGGCTTCACAACTTACCAACCCCTGATCGGCAAAAAAGGTTAGCCAGTTTTCCACCTGATCTACTGCTTCATCAACGGATACAGATAAGAATAGCTCGTTTTGAATATGCGGGTACACCTGTCGTACGCCCTGCTGGATGCCCTGAAGGGTCACACCACGCCCCTGAATTACCAGAGCCGCAATCAACGCAGGCAGCGCGAACAGATGCTGTACGTTATTGCGATAGTAGGAGATCGCCACGACACTTTTGCTGCTGAGCCCGTAAATATCGCCCAGAGATTGAGGGACCTGACTTAGATATTCCATGGAACAGGCGTACTCAATCCAGTCTTTTGGCGTTCCTTTGGGCAGACTCAGATTGGCGCTGTAGGGATAAACCTGTTGAATCTGCAACAACAGTGCCAAATGACGCTCCAGTAACTTACCATCAATAGCGTGACTCGGTGTTGCCAGCATTGCAGTGGCCACCAAATTAATGGGGTTCAAAGCCGCGGTATTGTTGATTCGCGAAGCCAGCTCAGTCGAAAGATTGGTCACGACACCCGGCAACCACTCGGGTTTGCAATCTGGTCCATAATTTTGCTCACGCCAGCTGGGGCGCTGCTGGTCCAAATAGTCATTGAGATGAATCGCCTCACCAAAATTCAGATACACCTGGCCGTTGTTTTTTAACTTGTTGACTGTCTTGGCCAGGTCGAAGAGGTTCTCTTTCTTCTTGGTCTTACCGCGCAGTTCCCCCTGATAGGAGCCGCTTTCAAAAACTTTTTCGTAACCGATATACACCGGCACAATGACAATCGGCTTTTTGTTGTCTCGCAAATGACTGCGCACCGTCATCGCCAGTGTTCCGGTCGCCGGTTTAAGCATACGACCAGTACGCGAACGCCCGCCCTCCACAAAGTACTCCACCGAAAAACCACTGGTAAAAATACTGTGCAGATATTCGTTAAATACCGCAGTATAGAGTTTATCGCCGGCAAAGCTGCGACGAATAAAGAACGCACCGCAGCCGCGCAGAATACGCCCTACAACCGGCATATCGAGATTTTCACCGGCCACAATATGAGGGACATTGAGTCCGTTGTGGTAAAGCTGATAGCTCAGCAATAGGTAATCGATGTGACTGCGGTGACAGGGCGCGAACACCAGCACTGAATCCCGCGCCAATTCGCGTACAGGTTCAATACCCTGCATCTCAATGCCCTGGTACAACTTGTTCCATACCCACGACATGATGGCACTAAGAAAACGCACCTTGTTGTTAGAGAGATCCGCGGCAATGGCATCGATATTTTTCTGCGCCTGTTTGCGCGCTTCGGCTTCCGAAATTCCTTCTGACTGCGCCCGCTCAGTAATAGCACTGCGCACGTAGTCGGAGTTCATCACTTTACCCACCAGCAAACGGCGGTGAGACATATCCGGACCAATAACCGCAGAGCGCACGCGTCGGAAGTGTACTTTCAACAGACGAGACAGCTTCTTGATCGCTACCGTTTTGGGTTCTTGCTCGTCGCCCTCTTTATCCAGCAGCTCGCGCAGCGACAGTGGATCGTTGATTTCAAAGTAAGTATTGCGACCGTTGATCAAGACTGTCAGGAACTTCTTGAAGCGCCCTACCATTGTCCAGTTGGAACTCAGCAGCGCTTTAATGGGGTTGGTGTGATTTTCCGCGGCCCGGCCCCAATAGAGCGCGACAGGGACCAGCAGGACATCCTGGTCGGCGTTTGCATCCAGAAAACCGAGCAATGCTTCGGCACCTTCCTCGAGGTAGTTCTTTTCACCGCCGAACAATTTGCGATGCTGTCGCACTGTTATCAAAGGCTGTCGCCCCTCCAGTTTGCCATCGCCAATGCGTGGCAACACCTGGGGAAGGTCCAGCTTGCGACACTGACGATCCAACACCAGCTTGTCGGCTAGCGAATAGTGCTCGAGCACATAAATTAGCTGCTGCCCTTTTTCAGAAGCACTTCGCAAGCGCGGCAAGTCGGTGTGATGGGGATTGTCCCCCACCCGTACCCACCAGAACATAATGCTCTGCAGCAGTCGGCTGATGGCATCTCGAATCAGATTCATAATGGTCTCTTTTAATCAGACAGGCGATTATCGGTCTACGTAACCCGACAACCACGCAGGTGGTTTCAATTCGGCGTCGAGGGTCGACAGCACGTTGTACACCCCCAAGAGTTTGCGGCTGATAAAGGCAAACTCCTTCGGAGGCATTTCAAAATCTTTGTCAAAGGCAGACTTGGCTCCCAACTTTGCTGCACGCTTGGGCAATTTGCTGTGAGCCCAACGGTACTCGCCACTGTCGGTGAGGCATCCGTGCTGCAGCTCCTCGGCAACAAAGTTAAGAGGCTCAATAATCTGGATCAGCAAGCGGGCGAAGCCCTGCTGTGCGGAGACGGCGCTGTCTTCGCTCAGCAGCTGCATTGTCAGAATACCGTCGATGATTTCCTGCTCGTCGCGGTGGAAGGCTCCGCGAATCATGGTTTTCAACGGTTCAAAAAAGGCGCTGGGGTAGCTACACACGGCGCCGAAATCCAGCAGCACCAATTTATCATCTTCGCCCTCGGGGTCGATCTGCACCCGGTAATTCCCAAAATTCGGGTCCGTTTGCAGCTCTTCCCACTCAAATACTTCGCGGAAAAACAGTTCCAGAAAAGCTTCAGCGATGCGATTGCGGCGAGCCTGGGACAACGCCTGTACCTGTGGTGAGTTAAACGCATAACCTGGCTCATAGGTCTCAGCCAATACCGTAGCGGTGCAGAACTCGGGGACAACTTCCGGCACTTTGAGTACCGAATCGTCACGCAGGCGTTCAGCGAAGCGCTGGGTGGTTTCCGCCTCCAGCACATAATCCACCTCGCGATGCAGCACCCGACGAATCTCTTCGAGCCAGGCTTCAAACTCGTCCCCCATTTTCACCAATCGGGCCACACGCAACATCTGGGTCACCGCGTCCAAATCGGTGTCTATGGCATCGGCCACGCCCGGGTACTGAACCTTCAGGCACAGTTCACGGTCGTCCAACGTAGCGCGGTGTACCTGACTCAAGGAGGCCGCCCCCAGAGGACGTTCATCGACCTTCAATTCCCGCATGTTGGATTCGCCCAATTGCTCAACCAGAACCGACTCGATAACCGACCACTGTACCGGGTGGGTTTGCTCTTCGAGTTTCCGAAACGCATTGGCCACCTCATCGGGCAGCACGTAGTCACCATAGAGGGCCATGACCTGCCCCACCTTCACCACTCCACCTTTGAGCTTACCCAGCTCTTCAACGAGCTTATTGGCGTTGTGAGCAATCACTTCTCTGCGATGCTGCTGACGCTTTTCTTTGGATTTCAGAAGCCCGCCCCAAAGCTGAGTGGCGGTGCGAGTACCCGTCTTAACACCCATTGTCGCCAGACTCAGACGACGCTCCAGTTTGCCGGTTTTAATGCGCTTGATATCGGAATCGGATTTCTTCATGAAAATACTGCTTGAAAGCCTTATTTGGCGGGCCAAAAATACAGTGCGCACCTTACCACAGGGCGCGGATTGATACCGCTTTCACTGATAGACTTTTATTGGCCGCTCAGGGGAATTATGATCGAGCATTGGAAATAATAATAAATAGCGTACCGAGCCCGCGCCATTACACAGAGAGCCTTTATGCCAGACCAGATTACCGCTTCGGCAGACGATGCCGTCAATCAGATTATCGACCGCTGTGCCCCTCACATCAAAATGTTCACACCGCTGGGTCTCGGTAAACCCGCACAACTGATCAATGCCCTGTACCAGCGAGTCAAGGGTGATCCCTCTCTGAAATTGACGCTGTTTACAGCCTTGACGCTGGAACGCCCGAGCCCGGGCTCCGGGTTACAAAAGGCCTTTCTGGGGCCCATTTTTGAGCGCATCTTCGGCGATTTTGTGGCTATGGACTATATGGCTGACATCCGCGCTGGCACAGTTCCCGACAATATCAAAGTGCACGAGTTCTTCGTCAAGTCCGGAGGTTTTATCGGCGAGGCCTGTGTTCAACAAAACTATATTTCTGCAAACTATACCCACGCTGCCCGGGACACCATGAAACACGGCATCAACGTGGTGGCACAGATTGTCGCCGTGCGCGGCGATGACCGAAACCGTATTTCCATGGGCTGCAATCCGGAAGTGACACTCAACGCCATTGGCCAGGCGAAAGCTCAAGGGTTGACCCCACCTATGCTGGTGGGTCAGGTGCATCGGCAATTGCCTTATATGGAAAATGACGCGGAAACCCCGCTGAACACCTTCGATCTGGTACTCGACAACCCGGACAACGACACCCGACTGTTTGCCCCACCAAGCATGCCAGTCGCCATGACTGACTATATGATCGGCCTGCACGCCAGTCGCCTGGTTCCCGATGGTGGCACCCTGCAAATCGGCATTGGCGCTCTAGGCGATGCGGTGGCTTCGAGCCTGCGACTGCGCCACCTCAACAACAGCAGCTATCAGACAGCGATGCAGCAGTTGAATACCGCAGAGCGATTCGCCCCCGAAACTCTGGATCTGGGCGATGAAAATACCTTTCAGCAAGGCATCTATGGCAGCAGCGAGATGTTTGTGGACGGTTTCCTGTATTTGATGAAAGCCGGTGTTTTAAAAAAGCACGTCTATCAGGATCTGCGACTGCAACAGTGGGCCAACAGCCACCCAGAGGCAGACCGCAACGATGGCGCCCTTACCCTGACACCCGCAATCTTCCAGCAGTGGATTAGCGATGGTGTTGTTAACTCTCATCTCGATGCGACTGAATTAAGGCGCCTGAGAGATTTGGGTATTCTCAATCAGCACTGTCGCTGGGACGATGGTTTGCACATCGCCGACAAACACTGGCCCAGCGCAGATCTCAATAACAATGAATTGCTGAACGATCTCCTGGCCAACGGCCTCTGCGAAAAACTCAAGAGCACCTTTATGCACGGCGGTTTTTTCCTTGGCCCCGGTCAGTTCTACGAAGAGCTGCGACAGTTATCGGAGAGGGAGCAGCGCGGCATCAATATGACTGACATCCGCTACATGAATCATCTCTACGACGATGAGATGCTCAAGCGTGCCCAGCGCCAACACGGCCGTTTTATCAACACCGCCTTTATGGTGAGTTTACTCGGTGCGGCAACGTCCGATGCTCTGGAAAACGGCCAGGTAGTGAGTGGCGTAGGCGGGCAGTACAACTTTGTGTCCCAGGCACACGAGCTGGACGATGGCCGCTCGATTCTGATGGTCAAAGCTACCCGTGAGAAAGACGGCGTGGTCACCTCCAATATTGTGCCTCACTACGGCCATGTGACTATTCCCCGACATCTTCGGGATATATACATCACCGAGTACGGTATTGCCGATGTAAGGGGCAAGTGCGACGCCGATGTGATCAAAGCCATGCTCAACATTACCGACTCCCGTTTCCAGGCAGAACTGATGGCTCAGGCCAAGGCGGACGGCAAACTGGAAACCGACTACCAGATTCCGGAAATACACCGACACAACACCCCAGAACGCCTGCAACAGGCCTGGCAGACCATTAACGCCCAGGGAGACTTCCCGTCATTTCCCTTTGGCAGTGATTTCACCCCTCTGGAACAACAACTCGGCGCCGCCCTTAAAATTCTGGCGGCGGCTAAACCCTCGAAAACGCATTTGTTTAAGCTGATCTGGCGCGGATACCAGTACCGGGGCACTAATGCCCAACCTTTCCTGGAGCGTATGGATTTGGTTCAGACAGAGGGGCTCAGCCACAAATTGGAGCGCCTGGCACTGATTGGCGCTTTGGATCAAGCGGGGCTGCTGGAACAGCGCGCATGATCGACGGCATAGTCGCCAATATCGAACGCTGTCTGGCGCTGCGGCGCTACCGGGATGAGGGTTTTGCCAAACAGTTGAATCAAGTGCAGCAATGGCAGCACCAACGACTGAGCGAGACCTATCAGGAATTGATGGCCTCGCCCTCACAAGCGCAACTGGTCCACTTTTTTCTCGACGAGGTATATCGCGGTGTCGATCTGACCCACCTGGCTCGCAAGCTCACCAAAACCGCCAAATTGGTGGATAAGCTGTTTACCGATCTGCAACTGATACACATTGCCATCGAATTTAACGCCCTGAATGCCGAGCTGGACGAATCCATCACGCGCACGCTGTTTGAAGATCTGCAGGTTGAAGCGGTCAATGCAGACAACTACGCCAAAGCCTTTGCCCGGGAAAACCCTCAACTGCGGCAGCGACAGCTGGAGTTACTCTACGAATTCGCTCGCGAAGCCCGGGACTGCGTTGACGACAGCTTTGTTTACAGCGCTTTCAAACTGGCCAAGTACCCCGCTAAATTGGGTGGATTGGGCTCACTGTATCGACTGATTGCCCAGGGTTTCGATGCCATGCGCGCCGTCGAAGCCCCCTGTGATCTGATCGAAGAACTGCTCGAACATGAGCAACAAATTTACGCCGCTCTGTTTCAGCAGAACACCAATCCCTTCACTACCTATTCACCATCCACAAAATCCGCCGCTACTGGCGCGTAAATAGTCATAGTGAGGACGTCTGTCACAGCTTACTGGTACGATTAAGCCCTTCATTCAATAAGGATTAGTAGTTTGAAATCCGGGGTTCAGCTCTACCAGGACGGTAATAATGAAATACATCCCACTCCCATACATCACGGAGGCCTCGCTCAGCGCGATCTTTGACCTGATCAGCGATGGCATC
>JALUYN010000518.1 GCA_027012915.1 Cellvibrionaceae bacterium | reverse complement strand
GCAAGGGGAAAATCAAAGCCAAATGCGAAGTCGAAAGTGTCGCCAGTAGACGTGTTCCACTCTCTGCATTTACCTTGATGGTCTTTGGTTTTGCAGGTGCCGGGGTTATAGCCAGCGCAGGGCCAGGCGTCTAGTCTTGTCTTCCAGAACCCAGGGGTGCAGCCGTTGGTTTTACAGGTGTAATCACGGGCGCTGGATGTATTTCCCGAACGCAGGCCGGAAATTGAACATGCACCGCCACCGCCACCGGTTCCCCATACGGGGGTGCTTACCAGTGAAGCTACAACAGGTGCCGCAAAAGCCCCTTTGGTGAATTTACGGCGCGATGTGTGGGTAGACTTTATTCCACAGTCGTCACATCCACCTTCAATTGTGTCCTTTTTCAATTGTTTGTCGTCATTCATGGGTGCAGTTTCGCTAAATAAATCGAATAATGCCCCGATTTTGCAAAAAACGTACCGCTTTATGCAAATGGCTGTGCCATCAAGGCTTTGGCTCGATGGGAGTTGCCGTTGGGGCGCTAAAAAATGTCACTTGTAAAAAAAGCTGACAGATGTGAGCTTCAGTTGGATCGAAACACTGTTTTATTGTAGCTCAGAAAGCTGTCGTTTGGCGTGCAATTTATCCACTAATGGAGTCAGCCTATCAGTTTCACGGCGACAATTTGATGAATTTTTTGTGGTGTGTAGACCAATTCGGAACTCGTGCGTTTTGTAGGGTGAAAGATAGGAAAATTACCCAGCAAAATATGAGGAGATCATAATGAATTTGAGCTATGTGTTATTGAGCGCGGTCTTGGTTGTTCCAGCGAGCGTGCAAGCAGGATCGGCGGAACAGTATCTGGATCGCAAGGGTGATCGCGTTGACCGTCATCTCGACCGTAAAGGTGATCGTATAGAACAACACCTGGATCGCAAAGGCGATAATATTGAAGCACGTTATGATCGTCGCGCTGATCGTGCCGAAGCGGCCGGCTTTGAGCGCAAGGCCGAGGCGCTGGAAAGAAAAGGTGACCGTATCGATAGACGGCTTGATAATAAAGGTGAACGCATCGACATGAAGTTGGACCGTAAGGGTGATCGAATCAATCGCAAGCTGGATCGACGTGGTGAGCAACTCAATTGATTTCTCGGGAAGGTGGTTTGATCTTGAGTCGGGCCGAAAGGAGGCGGGCTTGAGTTCCGAGGAACAAATGGATCGCTTTCTGCAGGGGGTGCAGATATCTGCCTATCGCATGGCACAACTGGCCTGTGGTCAGCGCGAAGAGGCGTTGGATCTGGTGCAGGACGCGATGCTGCGCTTTGCTACACGTTATAGCGACAAGCCTCAGGAGCAGTGGAAACCGCTGTTTTATCGCACCCTCAATACTCGAATTGTGGACTGGCATCGGCGACAAAAGGTGCGTTCCATCGTGCAGTGGTTTGGTTACACTCAGGAGTTTGAGGTGGCGGACACCTCTGGTGGCAGTCCCGAGAGGCAGCACCAACAGGGGCAGGCGGTGCAGCAGTTGGATAGTGTTTTAAAGTCTCTGCCGGAGAAGCAGCGCCAGGCGATAATGTTGCGGGTCTGGGAGGAGTTGAGTACTGCGGATACTGCGGTTGCCATGGGTTGTTCTCCCAGCAGTGTGAAGACCCATCTGGCCAGAGGTTTGAAAACGGTGAGATTGCAGCTGGGAGGGCATTGGCCATGATTGATCACAATGAAGAACATCTGCAGGCTCACCTAAAAGAGGTTCTGGCACAGGGCGCGCAGCAGTTGCGCGATGATCCGGAGTTGCAACTGCGTTTGGCCGCGGCGCGGCGAGAAGCTCTGTCGGGACCGCCACGCAAGCCCATAGGCTTTATTGGTTGGGGCGGAGCTGTGGCGGCTTCGTTATTGGTCGCGGTGATTGTATTGCGCCCTGCTGGCGTTGATTCGGAAACGGGTTTGGATCCCCTGCTGTTGGAGTTGGATAGCGAGTTGATGATGGACATGGAGAACTATGCACTGGACGCCGACTTTTACGAATGGGTGGCAGATGAATCCCGTTCGGCGAGCTAAGGAGTCAAATGTGCTGAAACGATTGTTGGTTGTAACGATTGGCCTACTGCTTAGTGGTCTGGTGCAGGGGCAGGATTGGCAGGACCTCAGTGAGGATGAGCGGCGAGCGCTCAAGTCGGTGGAATCCCGCTGGGATTCACTTACTCCTCAGCAGAAGCACAAGGTGCGTGAGCGCGCCGAGCGACTGCGCACTATGACCCCGGAGCAGCGTGAACAGGTGCTTAAGCGCATGAAGCAGTGGCGCAAAATGACGCCCGAGCAGCGCAATCGAGTTCGGCAAATGAGTTCCGAACTGGAAGAAATGTCTCCCGAACAGCGTCGGCAGTTGCGGCAGAATATCGAACGCTTCAAGCAGTTGCCCCCGGAGCAGCAGCGGCGATTAAAGCAGCGATGGAAAGATATGACGCCCGAACAGCGACGGGCTTTGAAAAAATCGTCAGGCAAGAACTAGAAGGGTTCCATTGCCCTGGTTGTTGTCCGCCTAGATCCCCGCTTTCGCGGGGATAAGGTTTTCTTAAGTTATTGTCGGTACCCGCCCGTCATTCCCGCATCCCCTCGTCATTCCGGCGAAAGCGGGAACCTCGTCACGCAGGCAGAGGGCTCACATCCCTATCATTCCCCAAAAAACAGCAATCCCTACGCCCCTGCCAACGTTCAAACGTAGTCGCTAGCTACATGACGCTATAATCCTGCTATCTTTAGTGGGTGATAGTATCTATTGAGCGCCATGTATTATTTCTCTAGTTCGTGTTTTTCCCCTATTAAGGTAATGGCTAAGGCCCGCCGTTTATGAGTCGCTCAGATTCCACTACTGGCTACGGTTCCATTCGCGACCAGATGGTTGGCTGGCTGTTGGTGATTTCGCTGGTGCCATTGATTGGTCTGGCAGTGGTTGGCTATCAAATGGCCAGCGGCAGCCTCAAGGATATGGCCGTTGATCGTCTGCGGCAGACTTCAGCGGAGCATGTGAAGTTTATTCGAAGCTGGGCAGACTATAGGTTTATGGATATTGCGCGCCTGTCGCGCAGTCCGGTGACTCTGTCGTTGCTGCAGCGTTTGATAGAGGCGCGTGAAATCAGTGATTTGAATACCGCTGAATTTGTTGGGTCGCAGCAGTGGCGCAACGTCACTGCGCCGGACCAGGCTTTCTTCGAAAATCAGTGGCTTTCCTACGACTACATCTACGATCTGTTCCTGGTGGATGTGCATGGCAATATTCTATTTTCTCTCGCCAAGGAAGTGGATCTGGGGACCAATCTGCGCAATGGTCCCTACGCCGCAACACGTTTTGCTCAAAGTGTGGTCAAGAGCCTTGAATCGGGCGATACGGTATTTTCGGATTTCGAACGCTACGCCCCATCCGGTGATTTACTCAGCGCTTTCTTGACGGCGCCGGTGCGCAATGATCGCGGCGAGATAGCGGGGGTTCTGGCCATGCAGGTGCGGCTGGACAGAGTGCAAAACTCCCTTCAGCACGGGCGCGATTATGGGGAAAGAGCGGCGTCTAATTATCTGGTGGGGGTCGACGGTTTAATGCGCACGGCGTTGCATGACGAAGAAGAAGCGCTGGTTAAGAGAATTGACACCGAGATGTACCGGAATTGGCTGGCCAAGCGGTCTTCGTCTGCCTTGAGTACGGTCAGTACTGGCTTTGTGGGCAGTGATCTGGGGACTGTACTGTTGGGTTATGAAGGTCCTTGGGGGAATAGAGTAATTGGTATTGCCAGCGAAGTTTCGGTGGGTGAGGTGAACTGGTTGCTGGTGTCCGAGGTGAATGAGGCTCAGGCGCTGGAGCCAGCCGCCCGGTTAGCAGAGATTATGGGCGTGTTGGTCGCAGTAGCGGCATTGATTGTCATCGTATTTACCGTAAATTTCTCACGAAAACTTACTGAACCCTTGCTGAAATTGGCGCGAATCAGCGATCGCGCTGCAGAGGGTGAGTGGGGGCAGTCATTTGATGTGGATGCCAACAACGAGATTGGCAATCTGGCTGATAATTTTCAGCGGATGTTGGAGGCGCGTCTTCAGTACGAGCAGGACCTGAACGAGAACCGTGAGCGGCTGCAAATGGTGGTCGATAGCGCTTCGGTGGGGGTGTGGGATTGGAATATCAAAACTCGCGGTTTTGAAGTCAATGAGCGCTGGGCGGAAATGATTGGGTATCGCCTGGAGGACTTGCAACCCATGTCTCTGGATACCTGGAGCGAAAAAGCACATCCCATGGATCTCAGACGTTCGGATGCACTGCTCGAAAGTCATCTCAATGGCGAGCTGGATTTCTACGAGTGTGAAGTACGCCTGCGCCATAAGCAGGGGCATTGGGTCTGGGCTTTGGATACTGGAAAGGTTGTGGAGTACGACGAGTTCGGGACCCCGGCTCGTATGATTGGCACTCACCTGGATATCACTGCGCGCAAAAAAGCTGAGCTGGAGCTGATTCAGGCCAAGAATGCCGCCGAGGCTGGCGCCAAGGCCAAAAGCGAGTTTCTGGCCAGCATGAGCCATGAAATTCGCACGCCCATGAATGGCGTTTTGGGTATGCTGGGTCTGTTGTCCCGTGGGCAGCTCAGTGCCAGCCAGCAGCATCAAGTGGGGTTGGCCATTACCAGTGCGGAGTCTCTGTTGGGGATCATTAACGACATTTTGGATTTTTCCAAGATTGAAGCTGGCAAACTGGATATCGAGAGTATCGAGTTTGATCTGGTGAAAATGCTGGGAGATTTTGCGGAGTTCGAGGCCAGTCATGCTCAGGACAAGGGGCTAGAGTTTGTTCTTGATTTCAGCGGTGTGCGTCAGTCTATGGTCAAGGGTGACCCTGGGCGCATTCGCCAGATTCTGTCGAACCTGGTAGGCAACGCGATAAAGTTTACCGATGAAGGTGAGGTGGTGATTCGCGCGCGCCTGGCCGAAGGGCGCGATCGACGACTGCGTTTGAGTTGCTCTGTAGAAGATACCGGTATTGGTATACCGGAGGAGAAGATCGAGAGCATATTCGGTTTATTTGATCAGCTGGATTCATCGACCACGCGGCGCTATGGCGGCACTGGCTTGGGGTTGGCGATTGTCCGTCAGCTCTGTGAGTTGATGGGGGGTGAAATATCTGTTGCCAGTGAGCAGGGCCGCGGCAGCTGTTTTCGATTTACCTTGGAGCTCGAACCCGCCGCCCAGCAGAAACCGGTGGTGCCCGATACCAGTTTGGGGGATGTATCCATTCTGGTGGTGGACGATAACGAGAACAGCCGCTGCGTGCTGCGCAGTCAGTTAGAATTGTGGGGGGCGCAGGTAGCGGAAGCCGAAAGTGCTACGCAGGCCCTGAATCTGTTGAACAGTCGCGAGCTTAACGGCAAGCCGCCATTTCAGGTTGCATTGATTGATATGGTAATGCCCAACGTCAACGGTCTCGAATTGGGGGCCGCTATTCGCAGTGACGAGCGCTATGAAGATCTATCGTTGGTATTGATGAACGCGATTGGCGGACGTGATGATCAGGCGCGCTTGGTCGAGATCGGCTTTAATACGCATTTTCCCAAGCCTGCGACACTGAATGATTTGTCTGGGGCTTTGGCCAGCGCGCTTGGCGGCGCAGGTGATTTGCCGGAGTGTAAGCCTCCATCGCGGCGTAAGGTGCAGCCGGTGCAAGAATTGAAACCTATTAGGTCGGAGGCTTGTGTTACCTCAGACCGCTGGCCGAAGGGTGTCAGGGTGCTGATTGTCGAAGACAATCCGGTGAATCAGGCGGTAGTGAGAGGGATTCTTGATGAGCTGGGCTTGCCCAGTGCTGTCGCAGAAAACGGCGTTGATGCCTTGCGGGTCCTTAATGAACCGTCGGGGGAGGAGTACTACGGCGCGGTGTTTATGGATTGTCAGATGCCGCGTATGGACGGTTATGAAACCACTCGCGCCATTCGCGATGGCGCTGCCGGTGAGCGATATCGCGCAGTGCCGATTGTGGCTATGACCGCTAATGCCATGAAGGGTGATCGTGATAAATGCCTGGGTTGTGGCATGGATGATTATCTCAGTAAGCCAGTGGACCAGGATGTGGTTGAGGAGCGTGTGGTGCATTGGCTGCTGGATCGTGGTGCGCCTCTGTCTCAAAGAGCTGAGTGGGTCGCTGAAACTGGAGGCGACGCGCCCGCTGTGGATGAGGCTCGCCCATTGTGGGATCGCGACGCGGCTCTGAAGCGCGTGAAAGGTCGCGAGGACCGCTTGCATGTATTGCTGGATATGTTTCTGAGCAATGCTCCGGTGCTCGCTGAGGAACTGAAGAAAGCGGTATCTGTGGCAGATGTAGAGTCGGCGATCTCCAAAGCGCATGCCATCAAGGGGGTAGCTGCGAATCTCAGTGCAGAGCAGCTCCGACAATCGGCGCTAGAGCTTGAGCAGGCCGGCAAGGCAGGAGAGGTTCAACGCCTGCCGCAGCTGCATGATCGCTTAAGCAACATTCTCCAACACACCCTCACAGCCTTCAAAAATGGACTTTAAACTTCTTGTCGCTTGATTAGTAGAACAGTAGCGGGTGCGTTAAATCGTCAGTCACCAATCCGGAAAGGTCTTCCGATTGGTCTTCCGGATACAGCGTGGTGGTGAATAAATGTGGCTCGGAAACGTAGGCGTTAGGCCCGGTAGCCCCCACGCTCTGGCTGATGTTATAGAAATTCCGCAATTGTCCCTGCATGGAAATTTGAACCCGATAGCTGGCCATGGGCTCCAGTTGCGCGGCGCGTTGTTGCCAGTCGGTGGGCAGGTCCGGGTGGCTGGTCAGGCGATGCCAGATTGCAGGGTAGTCTTCATCGGCCATCAGTACATTCTGTGTTAGCGACATCAATACTACCGACAGAGTGTTCTTCCAGTTCTCTGTGAGCTCTTCTCCGCCCATGAGATCGAACATAAATTCGAAGTGGTTGGTAACGGCGTTGAGTTGCTCCTGGGTGTGGCTCTGGCGGAAGAAACCGACCCAGCCCTTGTTGACCATTAGGATATTGCCATGAGTACCGCTGAGTGTTGCCGGGTAGGGGTCTAATGACTTCAGCGTCATGATCATGGCGTTGCGCAGCCATTTCATCTCATCGGATTGAAAATCCACAGTTTCCGAGGGGGGGATATAGCCGGCTGATACCATCAGGTGGCTCTTGTCCCGTGAGCCCAATTGCAGCTCGTTGGCAATCTTCTCGACCATTTCTTTGCTGGGGTGAGCGCGACCGTTTTCCAAAAAGCTGATATGCCTTGCCGATGAATCCAGTCTCAGTGCCAGGGCTTCCTGGCTGATTTTGTGCACGCCGCGCCAGAACTTGAGCAGTCGGGAGAAGGCGTGGGAAGTGTGTGAGGAATCCATGAAACGAGGCGGTTCCGGTTGGGATTGGAGGACAATTTAATATTACCAGCGACGTAATGGTAGGCAATTGCGGTTATGGACACAATGGCTGCGATTAATAAGTAAACCTGATTTTGAGGAATTGTTATGCCGGCACCTATCGTAAGTCAGCGCGATCTGGATTTTATGCTCTATGAATTGTTCGACGTTGAAAGTCTGAATAAACGCGAGCGCTATCAGGACCACAATCGCGAGACCTTTGATGCGGCAATTGAAACCGCCAAAACAGTGGCAGAGAAGTACTTTCTGCCGATTCGCATGAAAGTGGACAATCAGCAGCCCACATTTGATGGCGTGCGAGTGGATCTTCCCCACGAAATCAAGGAAGGCATCGACGCCGTGGTTGACGCTGGTTTAGCATCGCCAACCGCGGATTACGACATGGGTGGCATGCAGTTACCGTTAGTGGTTGCCAGTGCTGCGACCGCGTATCTGAGCGCTGCGGGCAGTACCATGCTGGGTTATACCGGCTTGACTAACGCGAATGCCAACCTGATCGATGCCCACGGTACTGAAGAGCAGAAGACCAAGTGGGTTGAACCGCTGCGCAGTGGCCGCTTCGCGGGCACAATGGCCATGACAGAGCCGGGTGCGGGTTCTGGTCTGGCGGATCTGACTACTTCCGCGATCAAGTGCGACGACGGCAGTTACCGCGTAACTGGCAATAAAATTTACATTTCCGGTGGTGATCACGATTTCAATGAAAATATCGTGCATCTGGTTCTGGCTCGCGTCAAAGGCGCACCTAAAGGCATTAAAGGGGTTTCTCTGTTCATTGTGCCCAAGTTTCTGGTGAACGATGACGGTTCGCTGGGCGAGCGTAATGATGTGGTTCTGGCTGGGCTGTTCCACAAAATGGGTGGCCGTGGTCAAACCTCGACAGCGCTGAATTTTGGCGAAAAGGAAGGAGCCGTAGGCTACCTGGTGGGTGAAGAGGGGCAGGGTATTCGCTACATGTTCCACATGATGAACGAAGCTCGCATCATGGTCGGCACCGCCGCGGCGATTACCGCCCTGACCGGGTACCAGTATTCTCTGGACTACGCCAAAGAGCGTCCGCAGGGGCGTCTGTTGTCCGAGAAAAACCCCGAATCCAAGATGGTCAATATCGTAGAGCATCCGGACGTCAAGCGTATGTTGTTGATCCAAAAGGCATACTCTGAAGGTGCTTATGCCTTGACGTTGCTGGGCAGTCAGTTGGCTGATGACGAGCAAACGGCACCGACTCAGGAAGAGCGCGATGCAGCGCATCTGTTGCTGGACTTTCTGACGCCAATCATCAAGAGCTGGCCATCTGAGTATGGTCCAAAGGCAAACTATTACGCCATTCAGGTGTTGGGTGGTGCGGGCTACACCAACGAGCACCCGGTTGAAATGTTCTACCGTGATAATCGTTTGAACCCGATTCACGAAGGTACAACAGGTATTCAGTCTCTCGATTTGCTGGGCCGCAAAGTGCCGATGAAAGGTTTTGCCGGTTATCAGGCCTGTCTCGGCGAGATGCAGAAAACCATTGATGCCGCGGCCGGTGTTGACGGTTTGGCCGGGTATTGCGAGCAATTGGCAGCGGCAATCAGCTGTCTGCAGGAAACCACCAACGCAGTGATGGCAGCAACGCAGTCCAATAATCCCGATCTGGTATTCTCCAATTCGGTGAAATATCTGGATATGTTTGGTCATATCGTGATCGCCTGGTTGTGGCTGAAGCAGGCACTGGTTGCTCAGAAGGCGCTGGAAAATGATCCCCATGAGGAAGATCGCCATTTCTACCAGGGTAAACTGCAAGCTATGAAGTTTTTCTTCCATTCGGAATTGCCTGAGATCTATGTGTGGGCGAAACTCAATGCCGAATTGGACAGCACCAACTTCGACATGCAGCCTGAGTGGTTCTAACTCGCTAGGGCCTGTTAACACTAATTCTGATACTTCTGCTGGAGACTATTTTTGTTCCCAGTCAGGCGGAATGAGCGCCATTTAGTCATTCTAAATAAGCGAATT
>JALUYN010000517.1 GCA_027012915.1 Cellvibrionaceae bacterium | reverse complement strand
CCCCAAAGTGGTTTTAACGGTGACGGGATCTTGATCGTCGTAGCTCTCGACTCGAGAATTTTCATAGATTTTCACACCGGCTTTGTCGGCAGCTGCGGCCAGCCCCAACGCGAAATTCAAAGGATGCAAATGCAGTGCACCTTCATCCATGGTCCCGGCGTAGTATCTCTCACTGCCCACCAGGCGTCGGGTTTCTGCTTCGTCCACGTAACGAATTTTGTCGTAGCCGTACCGCGTTTGCAGCATCTCGGCCTCTTCGCGCATCCACTCTTCATGTTTGGGCTTGGCCGCCACATGCAGATTGCCGCGTTTGAGGTCACAGGCAATATCGTGCTTGTGAATCAACTGTTCGACGGTATTCACCGCCTCAAGGCTGTAGTCCCACAGCACCTTGGCACGCTCAAAGCCGACCATTTCCTCCAGCTCTTCCTGCCCCTGGCGCTGACCGGTACCCACATGGCCACCATTGCGACCAGAGGCTCCCCAGCCAACCCTCTCGGCTTCGAGTACACAAACACTGTAGCCCTTTTCTGCGAGGTGCAATGCCGCTGACAACCCAGTGTAACCAGCCCCCACGATACAGACATCCGCCTGTTCTTCGCCCTGCAGTTGAGGAAAATCGTTGATCAAGTTGGCCGTGGCCGCGTAGTAGGAATCCGTATGCTGACTGCCTGTGGTCGACATAAATACTCTCTTGTTCTATTTCTTGGATTTCGTTTTGTTGACGGGTTTCTGTATCAGTGTAGTGTGCTTCTCAATGGCGCACCTCACACACTCCAAGATACTCGCGTCAATGTCTGCGACAAGGGCCAGAGCCCCGGAACCGAATGGACCAGTAATCAAGTATTTTGGCACCCATTGCCCTTGGGTCATGGCTTCGTGCCGACTATGATCTGCACTACAACAATAAGCAGAGCCATTGAATTCCTATGCCTGACACACTCACCCTTGAATGCCGCGACGGCACCCCTCTATGCGCGCTACTCTATCCGGCCAAAGCAGCGAAAGGCTGCGTGGTTATCGGCAGCGCCCTGGGCGTACCCCAAGGTTTCTACAAGAGCTTCGCAGAATATCTCGCCGAGCACAGTTTCCACTGCCTTACCTTCGATTACCGAGGCACAGGCGAGTCCGTCCACGCACCACTCAGTAGCATTCAACTCAAAGACTGGGGAGAGCAGGACATCGATGCCGCCATCAATGCCATCCGAAATTTGGAAGGCGCCGACTCCCTGCCAGTTCACTATATCGGCCACAGTATCGGCGGGCAGCTACTGGGACTGGCGCCAGCGGCGCAACAGCTAACCAGTATTCTTCATGTGGCTGCGAGCCAGCCGCACTGGACTCGATTGGAATTCCCTCACAATCTAAAGCTGATTTCCGTGGGGCATCTGGTTTTGCCTCTGGTCGCTTTAGGCAAAGAGGAATTCCCCAGCAGCAAAGTGGGCCTCGCCGCTCTTAATCTACCCAGTGGCGTTGCCACCACCTGGGCCCGCTGGATGCGTCACAAAGACTACCTGTTTGCAAAGAAATTTGGGTTGAATACGGAGGGCTACAAAGCCCTGAAACAACCGCTGATTTCATGGAGTATCAGCGA
>JALUYN010000516.1 GCA_027012915.1 Cellvibrionaceae bacterium | reverse complement strand
TTTCTCTATAAGCCCCCTATCTTTGGTAAAACCAATTTTGACGGCATCTTCAAGCACCAGCGGCAGCAATTTGGCACTCGGTTCACTGCAATAGATGGGGCCGCGAAAGCCGGCGGCAATAAGATAGGGAATACGCCCGACGTGATCGATATGCACATGGGTCACGACCAGTGCCCGAATGTGATCAATGGGAAAATCGATCTTTAGCTGCTCGAATGAGCTACCAGACCTGGAGATCTCCGCGCCTTGAAACAAGCCGCAATCGATTAGAATTCCGGCAAAATCTGTGCGCAGTTCGTGACAGGAGCCGGTGACACCGTCAATGGCGCCGTGGTGGAGTATTTCCATATACCCTCTTATTTCAACTTTAATTTATAGCCGAGCTGTTGGGCTTCGGCTGCGCCTCAACCCAACCTACTGGATACCGGCATTGACGCGATCGCGCAATTCTTTACCAGGCTTAAAGTGCGGCACATACTTGCCCGCCAACTCCACAGAATCACCGGTTTTGGGGTTACGCCCTACGCGGGGCGCTCGGTAGTGAAGTGAAAAGCTGCCAAAACCTCGAATTTCTATACGCTCCCCATTGGCCAACGCATCGGACATATACTCGAGCAAAAGTTTAACAGCCAATTCAACGTCCTTAACAGACAACTGGTCCTGCAAATCAGCAATACGCTCTATCAACTCAGACTTGGTCATATTTCACTCAAACTTGGTTAAATCACACAACCCAATATCAAGGCATTCCGTTACATTTATCGAGCATAGGATTCAAAACAAGTCCTAACCCTTTGTTTTTTAAGGAGTATAGGCGTGACTTTCTGACGTGTCTACTAAACAGCCATTTTTATTAGCGAACTATCGACTAAATACCAATCATCCCCTCCCATTTTCGAGGCTCCAAATCATGCTTCCGTATGAAATGAAGGTAAAAATGGGTTAGTTAGTACACTCATCGTGATTATTACCTTGCGAAACTCGAAAACCATCTTCTAGAATCAATCGTGTAGTTTTTATGAACAATTTGAGCCATTTTCATTAAAATTTAGTTACAACTATCTTTTTGAATAGTAAGGATACATAAGATGAAAAGCGAAGAAGCTGCCATGGAAGAAACAATCATCCTCACCAAAACCAAGCACGTGTCACTAAGTGCCTTCAGCCATCAGATAGCAGAACTTGTCGGATGTAGATGCACGATAAGCCCCACACTTAAAAGCCAATCCTTGCCATCACTGATATTGATTGACGTTACATCTCTCGGACTGGGAAACTGCTTCGAGATACTCAGAGCATCTGACTCATTTTCCAGCTCACCGAACTGTATTTTATATAACGTTCCCGACCAGACATTATCCGTAAAGCTTATCGAGTGGCCTCACGTTGTTGGCGCATTTACTCAGGAAGACAGCAACGACTTGATACTGGATATGCTTCCTTTACTCCTGGATGAGCACATCTGGATCGCAAACAGCCTGGCAAACAAACTACTCAAGCACATACGGCGCAAGCCACGCCAAACCCACGTCCCGCTGAGAGACACAAAACTGACAAAACGGGAAAAACAAATATTGCGCCACTTGAAAGACGGCC
>JALUYN010000515.1 GCA_027012915.1 Cellvibrionaceae bacterium | reverse complement strand
AGTATCGCTTACTGCGTTGCTGGGATTATGGGGGCCGGTGTTTGCGGAAGAAAACCAACGTTCCTCGGAGGTTGAATTGCAGCAAAGCAGTGCTGATGAGTTGCTGACTCATCGCCATTTGGTTCCGCTGTTGGAAAGTGAGTATCGCAAGGTATTTACTCGAGTAGTGGGGCTGTGATGACTCGGGTGCCTGGCAATTTCGCAGCGACCTCGGAGGCCGAAGCCTGATGCTATGTCAGTTTGAACCAGCGGTTTTTGCCAGAGTTATGTGCTGGTTGTTTTTAATGATCGCACCAGGCTCTCCGGGAGTCGTGCAGGCCGAAGCTGATGTTCAACTGGAATCCGAAAAAAGCTCGCTTGCACATGCTTCCACCAAATTGCGTTTGTCGGCGAGTGCCGGTACGGCCCGTTTTATGGGGTATGTGATCGAAAAGGTCAACGAGGCCTTCAGACGCGCCGGTGTGAGTGTTGAAATGGCAAACTTTCCATCGATTCGTGGGGTGGATATGGCCGCAGCCGGTGAGCTGGATGGCGTCTATATGCGCTTGATCTCATCCGAGAAATTCCATCCAACGTTGAAGCGAATAGACGTACCAATCTATCGCGGTGACGCCTGGATTTGGATGCAAGGTGATCGAGAGTGTCCAAAGTCTGAGAGCGATTTAAGAGCACTGACCACGGCTTCTGTGCTGGGTTATCTCGCCTACGATGAAGTACCTGAAATTTCTGATTCACCGCGGGTTAATGTGCGCAGTATGGAACAGGCCTTTAAAGTACTGCTGGCCGGGCGAATCGACTTTCTCACTGCTTATGGGTTTGCGGGAGGATTTTACCAGCAATACCTGGGGGTGTCGTTGAAGCGTTGCTTTGAGCAACCCATCGCAGTTTTTGATTACTACACGGTTATTCATGAGAAACACGAGGCTCTGATTCCCCAGTTGGAAATCCGATTTCGCGAAGTGTTTGAAGAGCCGGTCGAGCCCCGGATATAAGCTCGACCGGTAACTGCTTAGAGTCCGCAAGTTCTATCGACTAATTCGTTAAAATTACGCAACGCACTTTCGTTACGGCCAAAGGTCAAATGCTCATTGGCGCCACTGCGCATATTGCTTTGAATGGCTTCGCCGAGCACAAAATCTTCATCAAGGGTGGTCAGAGAGATATCCAGATTGCGCTGCCAATGCTTAACTTCTTCTTCACTCAAATCCGCTGCCGATTTTGGAATCAGGCTGGTGATTTCGATTTCTGTTTCATCCGCACTGATAGGAATCATGCGGATCCAATCCATATGTTCTTTTTGTACCAGGAGGGTGGTCTCCGGGAAAAAGCCGTAGACGATGTGTGAAATATCGCGCAGGTTCCACTGTTCTTGTGGAATCTTATCCAGCCCCTTGATGGCCTCCGTGGTCATGGTTACACGCGCGTGGTTACCCAGCTGATCGTAGACACAGGAGTTATTCAGAAAGTAGGGGCCGATCGTATTCTTGTGTGCGAACTTGAAGTGGTAGGTTTCAAGTCCGCCTTCACTGACAATTTTCCAGTTGCACTTCCAACGCTTGGTTGAGCGTTGGAACACGTGCAGTTTGTCGATACCGAGC
>JALUYN010000514.1 GCA_027012915.1 Cellvibrionaceae bacterium | reverse complement strand
TGTAAGTGATGATTCTCTTCCTCGGACGAGTGGTGACGCAATTGCGATTGCAGCAAAAATGACAAATTGACAGGCATGGGGAACTTCGGCGATGCACCAAAGCCTCCCTGCTGCTGATCTCGCTGCTCCATCAAGCGCTTTAAGGCCTCATCCCAAAATGAGTGATGGCAATCGGATTCATGGGGCAAGCTTACCTGAGACAGGTGCTCAAAACTGAGAGACACCTGGCTGATCAGCGCATTAAAGTCATCTTTTTTGTAGTGGTAGTAGTTCAGAATTCGAGGCAATAAATCGCGAAACCCCAGGGCCGCGCCCTCTGTACGGCGGGGATAATAGGTTCCAGCAAAAAACGGCATGTGCGTCTCTGGGCAGAGAAACACGTTCAGTGGCCAACCGCCTGGGCGGCCGTTCAACATCTGGTGCGCTAACTGGTAAACGTGATCCAGATCCGGGCGCTCTTCCCGGTCCGCCTGGATATTGACGAAGCTGAGATTCATCAGCTCGGCAATATCATCATCCTCAAAACATTCTCGAGACATGGTGTGACACCAGTGGCACGACGCGTAACCAATGGAGAGGAAGATGGGCTTTTTCTGAACTCGCGCCAGCTCCAGTACTTCCGGGGACCAAACTTGCCACGCCACCTGTTGCTTACGATGAGATTGCAAATAGGGACTGCTCTCACGGTTCAGCCTATTCTGCAATTCTATCATTCCCACCGCTCCTCCCGGACTATCTGGGCATGGACTGGTCCAGGACCAACCTCATAATGGTAATGGAACGACCGGCGAAACTATGCTGCTTTATCGCCTGCCACCCCAGCTCAGTGTAATAGCGCTCATGATCGTGAGTGTAGAGGTATAGCTGTGGCAGCCCAAATTCAGAGGCTCTTGCCACTGCTGCGGCCACCAAGTCGGCGCCAATGCCCCTGCGGCGGTATTCAGCGCACACAAATACATTGGCTAGCCAGACGCTGGCCTCATATCCGCCGAGCTTCTGGTAGCGCACCAAACTGGCTGAGCCAAGTGCTGCGCTGGCCTCCATCGCCAACAAGGTAGTAGGCAGTGGCTCCTCACAGAGATGCAATTGCAGCCTCTCCCTGATGCCAGAGATATCCTGCTTTTGCCAAGCCTGCTGGTGCCAATGGGCAACCTGGTCCAGTAACTCCGGTCTCGCGCGCAGATCCACGATCTGCAATCCTGACCGCACAGTCTCAATCATAGCCTTTCTATTCTAAGACATGGTGAAACTGTGACCATACCGGTTATAAGGCTTATTTGACCGTCTCTCCGTGAGCCTGCTTATCGGCATGATAAGAAGAGCGTACCAGAGGACCACAGGCGGCGTGAGCAAAGCCCAATTCCTGTGCCATGGCGTTATATTCTTCGAATTCGTCCGGGTGGACGTAGCGATCGACGGGTAAATGATCGCGGGAGGGCTGTAGATACTGACCAATGGTCAACATATCGATATCCTGCTCGCGCATATCCTTGAGCACATCAAAAATCTCTTCTTTCTTCTCACCCAGGCCAACCATCAGGCCTGACTTGGTCAGCACGTCTGGCCGGCGCTTCTTGTATTCCTGCAACAGCTTCAAAGAC
>JALUYN010000513.1 GCA_027012915.1 Cellvibrionaceae bacterium | reverse complement strand
GGGCCGCTGGTGGATGACAATGTGCCTTGGCGTCGGGCATTAAAAACCCTTTGGCAGTTTGTGCGTCATCCGTTGCTATCAACAGCGTCCTGGCGTGCCAGCAACTGGCACAAACGCGTCACGGTGCTGACGGTGATGCAGGTGGTTGACAACGCACTATCGATGCGTTGGCGTCGAGTGTGGTGGGCGCCCTGGCGAAAGGGATTGGTTTCCCAGGTGGATCAGGGGCAGCATTTACCGGCTTATTTGGAAAAGGCCAATCGCGCTGCTCGGGCATTGGCCCAGGAAAATGACGGCATTGCACTGAATATGATGGGAGAGAGTATCGCCAATCTGGCCATGACCGCCCATATTCTGGGCGGCTGCAAGATTGGCGAAAACCGTGACAGCGGTGTCGTAGACAGTCAGCAGCGCTTGTTTGGTTATCCGGATATTTACGTCGCTGATGCGTCAGTGATTCCGGCCAATGTCGGTGTGAATCCCAGTCTCACAATTACCGCCATGAGCGAGCGTTGTATGTCGCTGGTGCCGGACCGAACAGGCTAAAGAGCAGCTGGAAGTTGATTAGGCTTCCAGTTGCTTGGCCAGGTATTCCTCGTAGTTGCCGTGGAAGTCCACCAGCTTGTGATCCTGAATGTCGATAACGCGTGTGGCCAGTGACGATACAAATTCCCGGTCGTGACTGACAAAAATCAAGGTGCCTTCGTACATTTCCAAGGCGAGGTTGAGAGCCTCAATGGATTCCATATCCAGGTGGTTGGTGGGCTCATCCATGATCAGTACGTTGGTGTCCTGCATGATCAACTTACCGAACAGCAGGCGGTTCTTTTCACCCCCTGAGCAAACGCGCACCTTCTTTTTGAAATCTTCAGCGGAGAACAGCAGGCGCCCGAGGGTGCCGCGTACGACCTGGTCGTCGTGATTGGGCTTCTGCCACTGCGACATCCAGTCGAAGAGATTCAGGTCACAGTCGAAATCCGCAGTGCTGTCTTGCGGGCAGTAACCCAAGGTGGCATTTTCCGCCCACTGCACTGTGCCGCTGTCAGGTGTCAGCTCGTTCATAAGACAACGGAGGAAGGTGGTTTTACCCACGCCGTTTTCGCCGATAACGGCCAGTCGTGAGCCCGCTTCCAGAATCAAGTTGCCGTCACTGAACAGGGCTTCTCCGTCGAAACCGTGCCCCAATTTTTCGATGACCACGGCCTGACGGTGCAACTTCTTCTCTTGGTTAAAGCGTATATAAGGGCTGACCCGGCTGGAGGGTTTGATATCTTCCAGTTGGATCTTCTCGATTTGCTTGGCGCGAGAGGTGGCCTGCTTGGCTTTGGAAGCGTTGGCAGAAAAGCGGCTGACAAACTGTTGCAGCTCGGCGATCTGGCCCTTCTTCTTGGCGTTTTCCTGCATCAGACGCTCGCGCGCTTGAGTAGAGGCGCGCATAAAGTCGTCGTAGTTGCCCGGGTAGATGCGCAGTTCACCGTAGTCAATGTCTGCCATATGGGTACAGACGCTGTTGAGGAAGTGGCGGTCGTGCGAAATGATGATCATGGTAGCTTTGCTCTCGGCGAGAATGCCCTCGAGCCAGCGAATGGTGTTGATATCCAGGTT
>JALUYN010000512.1 GCA_027012915.1 Cellvibrionaceae bacterium | reverse complement strand
CGCCGCAGGTTACGGTGATTTGAGCTCTGAGCGTGCCTATTTGCGAGGCGAGACCATTTCATGTGTGAGAGAAGATGGTGGCGTCATTGAAACACGACTGGATTCTTATGCCGTGGGTGAAGACGGCAAAGCCGGTATTCGTGGCCGATTGGTGTCGAAACAAGGCCAGCTGGTGGCCAAATCGATGATGGCCGGATTCCTTCAGGGCTTGGCTGGCGCATTTGATGTAAATCCTGTTCCGACGATTCAGACGGGTAATGCCGGTGATACTCAGCTGTACCAGCAAGTCATGAGCCAAGAAGCATTACAAGGCGCTGCGATTAAAGGCACAGGTAAAGCATTGGATCGAGTGGCCAAGTTCTATTTGGACATGGCTGAAAATATGTTCCCAGTCATAGAGGTAGACGCTGCAAGGAAAATTGAAGTCATAGTCACTCGTGGGGCCTCTTTGTCATTAGCCGCTTCGCAAGGGGGAGGTGCAAGAAGATGAAAAAATCCTGCATGTTGCTAACCGATCGAAGTCCGTTTCAGACAATAAGATGTGTATCCAGAGGAGAGTTAACCATGACGACATCAATGCAGAACAACCCAAAGCACCAGTCAAAACAGTGCTCTAAAGCTGGATTACTTTTATTGGCAGTCGGCTCAACCTTATTGTCTGGCTGTAGTTCATTGGGTCTTGGGAGTAGTGAATATGGATGCCCAGGTATGCCTGACGGTGTGCGCTGTTTATCCGCTCGTGAAGTCTATGAGCTTACAAGTAATGGGGCTGCACCCAAGACGATTGATGCTGTGGCGACTCGAATTGGTTCTCCCTCTGGGTATTCACAATCTGATTTAGAGACAGGACTGCTGAGCCATCCAGCATTACCTGAGACGCAGCAATCTGCACCTCTTCGCATTCCTTCAAGGGTGATGCGGATTTGGATTGCGCCTTGGGAGGATGATCGTGGAGATCTGAATTTATCCAGCTACGTGTTTACCGAAATTGAACCGCGCCGGTGGGATATTGGGGTGTCAGCACCTCGAACGGTTTCGCCTGTGCTACGTCCACTTCAGACTCAGAGCGATTCAACCACAGCGGGAGCTGATGGTAAGCGCGATAACTTGAGTATCTACGGAGAAACTAACGAATGACAAATGCAGTTCGCACCATTCAAACTCAGCGCCTAATGACCATTGGTGCGCTTGGTTTGATGGCGTTAATGATTTCGGAGCCCTCATTTGCGGGCACCGGTGGTGATGCTTTCACTGATGTGTGGGATACCCTAAAAGATTGGACCCAAGGTACTTTGGGACGGATCGTAGCGGGAGCCATGGTTCTGGTGGGTATTGTGGGCGGTATCGCTCGCCAAAGCTTGATGGCTTTTGCCTTGGGCATTGGTGGCGGTATGGGTCTCTACAATACGCCAACAGTCGTTGAAAGTGTTATGTCTGCAACTTTACCTGTTGTTGCCAGCACTCAAGAAGTCATTGGCACAACAGTTCCAGCAATCAGCGCCGTCTTACTGGGCACCTGAATGTGAACCACAGTAAGCAGTTCACTTAAGGTAATCAAACTAGGTCTACACAACATCGGGTTGTTGGTGATGTTGTGTAGACCTTT
>JALUYN010000511.1 GCA_027012915.1 Cellvibrionaceae bacterium | reverse complement strand
CGCACATAGAAGCCGGTGTTTGAATCGTCCTTGTGCAAGCCATCCTCTTTCAGTGCAGCAATGCTTCTGGTGGTGAATCGCATCGGCCTCCTCCTCAAGTTGTAGCCGGCTACAACTTCGGCTACAACTTTTGCAGCAATATGGTGAAACATACTGCAACAGCATGCAACAAGACAAGGGCGAGTTTTTATTAGTATTAAACGATTTATGATTGTTTCAGTAGATGCTTTCTGTTGCAGGGTGTTGTATGAAAAATCTCTCTCGTAATGAGAAGGTCTCCGGTTCGATTCCGGACATCGGCTCCATATATTTCAAGGTGTTACGACATTTTCTATTGTTTGGATCTGTCTGTCTGTGCCGTGTCTGTGCCAAGGAGTATGATTTCAGGCTCTATTCGAGCCATTCTCTTCTGTCCATGAAACCACTGGAGAGACATTAGGCAAGTATATCATTTTTTGTTAACTCTCAGGCTTAGGCCATATTGTCTGTATTCCATCAATATGCTCATTGAGCCCTTCTTTAATATGATTCCACATAGGATCAAGGATGAAATCAATCCCCGAACGCCTTGCCATTTTCGCAGCGGGAACGAAATCACTGTCGCCAGAAATAAGAATTATTTGGTCGACATCCCTCTGGTGAGATAATGATGCAATATCTAATCCGATTTTTATATCGACGCCCTTCTGGGTTACAACTGGCTTTACGTGTTGCGGGTCTAGCTCCTCAATGGTCGCTTTCCCTTGAATAAGTTTCTTTGTTTGAATTGGGTTTATCACCCATGAATTTTGCACCGAAAGCTCACCGAGTCTCAATGCAACCTTTCTAACGCTTTTAAGCTGCTCATGTAGTTCGTCTCGAAACCTAGACTCTGGTAGTTTGCTGTATGTTTCTCGCTTATGATTAATTGGATTGCAAATCGTCGTATCTGGCGGTTTACTGTCGTAGAAGAATATTCGGTACAAGGATTGCGTTGGTCGCTTTTGTTTTTTCAAATGCGCAAGCGATGCCTTCAATATCAACCTCGACATTTTTTCTGCGCTTATATCCTTATCACCTTTCAAATAACGTATGCGCTTTATAAAAAAAGCTCCATCTATGAGAATTGCTGTTTTTGGAACAACTGAGTTTATTGCGTCTGGCATATGAAACTCCAAAAAAAAGCCCCAGATCCCATCAGCTCTATAGATCGAGCATGGAATAAGGGGCACTATGACGAGAATTATAGGCAGGCATGGCGCATATAACAACCTATTAATCAGCCTGGCTACACAAAAAAAAGACCGCCACAACGGGCGGTCTTTCTTTGATTGAATCCTTCTCGACTTCAAATTACGAAACAGTCATGGACTTACTTCCTCCAGCGCATCTATAAACACGCTGTAAGCTGGAGCGGAAAGATAAACGTCGCTGCCCCGTTTCGTCGCATACGGATTGAGTATCAGCACTGTGCCATCAGGATAGTTCAACCTGCTGCGTTCGAGGTTGACTCCGTGGGCGCGGCAAAGATCGGACAGGTTTACTGCGAGTTCGACATTGCCAGCGGCGCCGTAACCGCCAATGCGCACACCCTCGCCAAATGGATGGAATGGATCGATCGCACTCATTGGTTCACCACTTGCGCGATGGACTGAATGGCAGCCCTGACAGCGTGAAGGCGATCCGACTCTCCTCTGTCGCAATAGAAAGCACGGCGCGCCTGCAATCGCTTCGCAACAGCGATGGCAAAGGCCGCGAGTTTATCGGTGGAAACATACAGGCCGTTGGGCTCATTGAGCGCCTTTAGAAGTTGGCTTGTGGACATTACGCACGCATCGGATGGTGCTGACTGCGCAGAAATGCGCCCCGCTTCGTCAAAGGCTAAGAGGATCTTCTGATTGGCCAAGCGTGGAAAACGCGCTTCGGCGTCAATGGTAATCCCCCGTAATGCTTCGGGGATAGCCGGCTTTGCGGTTCCTTCCATTGCTGGAGCTTGGACGGGTTTAGATTGAATTGCTGGCATAATTGCCTCCTGTAATTTCTTAAAATGGCTATCAGTTGATAGCCGGGTGTTAAGAACCACTACAGGAATGGCGCATGTGACTTTAGGCCGAAGCCTTGGACATACTCACATGCCACCCGGACAGCATTTAACTGTCAAAAAGGCACAAAAAGACCGTCAATATCGGTGACGGAAAACCGCCTGTAAGGGTTCTTAAGCCCTGCCGCCATTGTAGCGGCAACAGGGCTGACGCGCAACAGTCGGTTGCATGCCCCATTACTGTTCCTTTTCGGTCGAGAGACGCAAAAACTCGTAGCGCCACATTTCGCACAAAGCAACGGACGCACCGCAAAAAGTGCGAATTTCAACGTTGCTAAATAGAGGTGAAATATGAAGAGAAAAACACAAGCGAGTGATCCATTGATCCCGTCAGCGACGGCTGCTGTCGGGGTGTTCGGCGTCAAGCCGCAAACGCTGAGGGCGCGCAGGCAGCGCGGCGATTCGCCGCCGTATGTGCGGATCGGGACACGTGTTTACTACCGCCAGTCGGTTTTGGACGCATATGTCGCAGAGCATACCTGCGGCTCTACGTCCGAAGAAGCTGCGGCGCAGCAGCGGAGGTGAATCGTGATTGATCCGAAAGAAAAAGGCTCTGCGCCAACAGAGCCTGAGAAGCCCGCCCACGAAAGCAGTCTCATCGCAAAATATACCAGAACACCGAAAAAAATCCATCGGATTATGAGCGCCTTCGCTCGCGGCGAGACATTGAATTTTATCGAAGCGCAGCGGCTCTACCACGATCGATCGCTTCACAGCACTGTATCTGAAATCCAAAGGGATTACGGCATCTCGATCGCTCGTGAATGGGAGACGATCCCCGGATTCATGGGCATCCCGACAAGATGTCGCCGCTACTGGATGGCGCCCGCTCAACGAGAAATGGTGCGCGAGATTTTGGGGGGGTGCCGATGACTTCTGATCGCTTGAACCGAAGTGAATCCATCCGCTTGTACTGCCTTGATTGCTGCGGAGGCAGCTACGCAGACGTGCGCAATTGCTCGATGGAGCATTGTGCGCTTCACCCGATGCGCATGGGAAAAACGCCTCGCGGACAGACCAAGGCGACTACAATCCGAGACTTCTGCCGCGAGTGTGTCGGAACGCATCCCTCAACGTGCGACATCAAGGGGTGCGCGTTACACCCATTCCGCATAGGCGTGCGCACTGAAAATTCGACGATAGGGACAATTTTCAGAAGCCATACGTATGTTTTGGATCGTCGCCGATGTAACGGCATGGCTGATCTGCGCGAGCGCTCTGGAGCGTTCGAATGAGCGTTCGTATTCGGAAATCCATCCGCGGCAGTTGGCTGGTGTTTATCGGCGGGCGACTTGTGTTCACGTCGTGGTCAAGGGAGCGGGCGTTCAAAGAGGCTCGCTCCCTCACCGAGCAGTGAGATGCGGGGAAAACGAAGCCGCAAGGCTCAGAACACATTACCACTCAGCAGAGGAAACTCTTTTTTCCCAACGCTGCGGAAGATGCTCGACTCAGATGAATATCGGCAACTGCGCAGTTCTGACAAGGTCGTTTTGGCCTACCTGTGTTCGCGCTACAACGGGCAAAACGGCACGGAGGCTGACCCGATCATTTGTCCGTACAGCGATTTTCCCGTTAAGAGTGGAACTGCCGCCGGCTGCCTCAAGCGGCTGGTGGCTGGTGGCTGGATCGTCCGTTCTTCAAACGGAGGGCTGATGCGAAATCCAAACAGGTATGTATTCGGTCCGACTTTGAGGTCGTTTTACGGGTGAAAAAACAAAAGCCAACGTCCGTTTTCGGACTACAGCAGTTAGTCCGATTTCGGATGAACTGGCGGCGATTTTTGGATTCAGTTCGTCCGATTTCGGACTACAGCAGAGAGAGAAATCGCCGATTCAGTTCGTCCGATTTCGGACTACATTTTATATGTAGCCACACCCCTTCACAAAAACCACGCACTGCTTCAGCGGACTTCAGTCCACTCGGTGATCGGTTCCGCGATCTGTTGGTGGTAGTGCGCTCATGCCGAACGAGGGTAAAAAAAATTGGCTCAAAAAAATGGCGCGAGAACGTCAAGGAGATTCAAAAATGAAAAAAGAATATTCCCATCCCAGCATTCGCGGGCTGTCGGCAAAAGTGATGGCCTTCTACGATCAATTGCAGCCCAGGCCGGAGGCGCTAGTTAGCCTTGAAAGGGCAGTGAAGTTCGCCCTTGGCGATGTGTCAAACTTGGTGGACTTCTGCCAAACAGAAACGCCGGACGAAATGCGACTTCCGTTTGATTGCCTGGCAGTCGAAGGTGGCACCGAGAGCGATGAGTTCGTTTGCCTCTTCAAACGAGTTGCCGGCGATTGGGTAGATGTTTTTCTGTTTATTCGACTGAACGGCGAGGATGTTTGGCGAACGACGCCCGGCTGGATCGGCGTTGAACTGAATGCCGGCGGGTTGCGCTTTCGGATTTTCGACCACGGCGAAGTCGCCCTGTTCGCCGAAGCGAATTCAGCGCCAGAAGCTGAGGTCGCTCGGTGCGCAAAGGAACTCGCGAGGAGGGCATGGCTAGTTTTAAGCGTGCTCAACACGCTGCTTGAGTGCAATAATCTCCTCGTCGAAAAAATCGCACCGCCTAGCACGCGCGGGCTCGGAAAGAGGAAGCGGCGCCTATTGCGCTTCGAGTACCGCGTTCTGACGATTACAGGGAGGCGGACAGTAGGCGTCGGTACATCCGGCAGCCATCGGTCGCCACGGTTCCACCTTCGGCGCGGCCATATCCGTCACCTGCCTAGCGGTCAGAAAACATGGGTCAGCGCGTGCGCCGTTGGATCGGATCGGCGCGGTGTTATCGCGAAAGATTACCGGGTGAAGCCATGAGCACGCTCACGGCGCAGTGGCGCCCATATTTCAGCGCGGCGGACGCCCTAGATGGCGCTCTGAATGGGCGCAGCGAGATTCTCACTCTCATTGGAGAGGCGCTGGATCAATGTGAGGCGTTGATGCTTCTCGCTCAATATGCGCCCGATTACGAGCGGCGAGATCACGCGACAATAATGCTCGCAACGCACTTGAGCGAGAAGCTGGGCTACGATACAGAAATGATCCGGGACATTCTGCGCGAGGTGGCTGGCTTGCAGGCGCGTTTTCGCTGGAGCCAGCACCAAGCGCGATTGCGTGCGCAACGCGACGGACTGGCAAAATGGCGCAGTTGCATTGAGACCTACGCGCGCGATCTGGCCAACGATGCTGAGCGCAAGCTGGAGACGGCACTGGTGGGTGCCGGCTTCCTTATGGATGGTTGACGTTTGTACGCCAAAGAGGCATCATTTCTGTGCTTCCAAATAGGGAGCCCGTGATTTTTTACGAAGACTTCTCCAGCCGGAGGAGTCTTTTTTTTTGGAGGTTCACATGGCTTTAATGGGCGGACTGGCGAGAGGCTTACAGGCGGGCGCTACAATTGGCACTGAAATCGCGAATACGAAAACCAAGCAGGCGTTGGTCGATCATAACTATTTGTTGAAGCAGAGGGCACTTGCGCAAGAGCAGGCAAACAAAGACCGGAACTTTGACTTGGCCAAGAAACGGTTTGATCTGACCGCGGAATTACAGGGGCTTCAGATCAAGGCGGTAAAATCCAAAACCTTCTCTCGCAAGGCGCAATATGTGAGCCACATGATCCGATCGGCCATGGAGGTGCCTGATGGTAGCCGACCACTCACCAATCAGGAGTTTGACGCGCTGCCAGCGGACGAGAAATTGCGGCGAATGGATATTATCGACCGGGGCGCTCAGTTTTTTGTCAATCAAGGCGAACTCGGAAAAATGTTTTTGTCCGCGCATCCGGATATTGATCCGAAAAGGCCGGTAAAAAACTTTGAGCTGATGCAAAACTCTCAGGGCGAGAAGGGTATGCTGGTAAATCTCAATCGAAAAGATGGCAAGCCGGCTTCTCTGGACTACCCGCAACGCCGCACCGGCGAGGCTACGGTGTTACCGATCGGCGCATTCAGTCGGACTCTTTGGAACTTGTCCGGCGCATTTGGCGGCGATGATTTGTCAAAGCGGCAGGAGATCATACTTCGGAATAAAGGGGCTGCTGGTCTGGAGAAGCTGCGACACATCAATCGAATGGAGGAGATCAGCAACAAGCCGCAGGCGAAAACAGAATTGCGCCGCAACGTGGAGTTTTTGCTGTCATCCGGCGCAGCCAAGACGCCTAGCGATGCTTTGAAGGTGCTACAGCGCGCCAAAAGCAATCCAACCCGGCTTGTGATGGACATGGTAAAATCCACCGAGGAAAACCAAATGCTTATGAATGTAAGACCGGGCGATCCGAACTACAAGGATCGTAGTCAAATCATCTCAGACGCACTGAGCCTGATCGATCAGATCAGCGGGCGCACACAGTATTCCCCGCAAGATGGTAGCAGGCTTCCAGCAGAGGCCGCCGCTCAATTGCGGGAAGGTGTCGTGACGCAATTTGGCAATGGTCAGTCATGGACGTTACGCAACGGCCAGCCGGTACAGGTTCAGTAATATGAGTGGATGGGACGTAGTTTCGACAACTCCAGCAGCAAAAGGCAATCCCCAGCCGTGGGATGTGGTTTCGCATGAGCCGATACAGGCAGAGCAACAGGCAGCGAGCCAGCCCGGCGGTTGGGACGTGGTAAGCCATGAACAGCAGCAGGCACCAACCACACAGCAGGCAGACCCGTGGGCGGTTGTCAGTCATGAACCGGCAGACTCGCCATCATTCATGGATCAACTCGGCGGCGGCATTGATTCGCTGCAATCGTCATTCCAGAAAACCGGCGCATTGATTGCGGATAAGGTGGGGGCTGATGAAGTTGCCAAAGGCTTACGCGCTGACGCAGCAGCGAATGATGCGGAAGCTGCAAAGGTTCAGTACCAATCCCCGCATGGTGAATCAGGCTATGAACAGCTTAAAAACCTGACCAATCCTGACTGGTGGAAAGCTACAGTTGCAGAGGCTATCCCCGGTTCAGCACCATTTCTTGCTGGCGCAGTTACCGGCGCAGCAGCAACACCATTCCCTCACCCGATAGCCAAACTGATCGGCGCAGGTTTAGGCGGTGGCGCAGCGGTTGTGTTGCAGGAAGTAGGACCCGCATATCAGGACTATAAAAAGGTTCACCCGGACGATGAAAACGGCGCAGTGGATTACGCAATCAAGAAGGCTGGCTTATCTGGAATCATCAATGCGGCATCCATTGGACTCGGGCCATTGGGTTATGGTGCTGGCGCAATCAAGCACGCGATTGTTCAAGCGGTTGTGCAACCCGCGATTGGTGTAGGCGATACGGTTTCCGGTAATGCCATGGAACAGGCAAACATTGATCCCAATACACCACTATCCAGAGGTGTGGCGAAATCAGCAGTCGGTGAAGTGGTTGCAGACGTACCCGGCACAGTTGCCATTACTCGCCATGTATTGAATCAGGGTGACGCACAACCAAGCGCAGAAATTGATGCGACAGCCGCCGCTACGGATCAGGTGACACCGAAGGTTCCGGAACCATTATCAACACTTGATGCCAAGGTTGACGCATTCGTTGATGGTCGTGCTCCTGCCGTGCTGGTTACACCCGGCGAACAGATGCCAGAGATCCCCGAAGGTGCCAAGACGTTCGATATTGAAGGAAGTGGCACGCTGATTTACAACGATCAGCAGACATTGGCCAAAGCATTGAACCCCGAAACCATTGGCGAAGCATTGGGATATGGTACAGGCGCGAAACCGGCCAACCCGACCGGCGCAGTGGTATCGAAAGATGCTCAAGGACGGATTGTTGCCGAACAACTGACTGATGAAAACGATCCGGGCATTCACGCATCGGTAATGGCCGCTGCGCAGAATCTCTCCGGCGATGGCGGCGCAGTGGAACAGCAGCCCATCGAGCAGGTGTTGCAGAGCCGAATAGACGCGGTAAACACCGAGCAGACACCAGGCGAGGGTATCGCCCCTTTTACCGACGAAGAAGCTGTTTTGCAGTCAGAAACCACGCCTATTTTGACAACTTCGGACGTTAAAGCGGCAGGAGTGTCATTTCGCAAAGGGGAGCGCGCTCTAGTCCAAGCCGGTGATGCTGAAACCATCCGGAACATTACCGACCGAGTCAATCGCAAGATGATCGAACGTCAGGCACAGCGCGACGGGATTGCAGCCGTAAAAAATGGCGAGCCATTCAGCTTCCATATGGATGCGCAGGAAGCACCGAGGAGTCGCACCATTAAGACCACGGAGCTACCGGAAAATCTGCATAACGTGATCGCACACACTTCGCTGATCGCACTGAAGGGCAAGAAAGGATCAGACCGGCATATCGAGTACAACGCGGCCAAGACTGGGGGCGATGATCACGCTGCAATCAATGTTGTGGATCGTGTAACCAAGGATCACAAGATTGAGACAATACGAAAGACACTTGACCCGAACAAGCCCATTTACATTGTCCCGGTAATCAATGTGGAAGGCAAGGCATTGAACCGCCTGCCGGTTGCTCATGCGTATAAACTTGCGGATAAGCTGGGTGGCCATGTAGTAGCCTCAATCGTAAAAACTCAAGGCACACCAAACACAAACGAGAAAGCAGATGCCCGGCTGACCAAGCATATCGGATATGATGGAACCATCCCTGATCCAAACGGCCAGTACATTATTGCAGATGACAACTACACCAGTGGCCGGACGGTCATGGCTTTGTTTGAGCATATGAAAGCACAGGGCGCAGATGTGAAGGCGATCACCACCCTGGCAAGCAGCCGGTACGGTTACGGTATCAAGCCCCGTGAAGGTTCTATTGATAAACTGGCCGAACACACAGGCTTGAATAAAAATGAAATGGGGGCAATATTAGGTCATGAAGTCGAACACCTCACCAATGCAGAAATCAACACCATCCTCCGCACCAGCAAGCGAGGGGCTGAATCCTTCCGATCCAGATTCGCTGCGCAAGGAAGCAAGCAGGGTAATGGACTCAATGGACGAGATTTACCGGAAGAAAGGGATAACACCTCCGAAGCGAGCATAACGCTCCACCCTCAGAAATCCGGCACGCTGGTAGTCAAAGGCGACCGCGACGCAATCAGATCACAGCTAAAGGCGGCAGGCCTTGGCCATAAAGGCGCCCCCCGCAAAGGCGGGTTGCTGTTTGGTAAGACGCAGGCTGAATCAGTCGCTAGAGCTCTTGACTCAACCGCGCCGCAAGCTGCCAAGGCTTCGCCAGTCGATACGGGGGACTTTGACACCATCATTCGCAGGCACAACGAAGCCGTCAAGGCATTGTCATGGGATGCCATTAAGGGATTCGCCAAAGACCGGCGCAGGGTATTGATGGGCGTATTGACCAATTTACAGTTGGTTGATGTGTATTCCCCGGCATTCAACCGCATGGAGGGCGGCAATCCACTTTCTCAATATGCTACATGGTTGCAGAAGCTGGAAGCAGAACGAAACGGCG
>JALUYN010000510.1 GCA_027012915.1 Cellvibrionaceae bacterium | reverse complement strand
GAGGTTCAATACATCATCAGTAAAGGTTGCGGAGAACAATAATGTCTGGCGATGGGTTTTCTTCGGAGTCTGACGAATAATGCGCTTCACTTGCGGAATAAAGCCCATATCCAGCATACGATCTGCCTCATCGATAACCAGCACTTCAATCTGGTCGAGATAAACATCAGTATTGCCACAGAAGTCCAGAAGACGGCCGGGAGTGGCAACCAGGATATCCACAAGAGAATCCTGCAAATGCCGCTGTTGCTTGCCGTAGTCCATACCACCTACCAGTGTGTGCACTTTCAAATCTGTGTACTTGGTCAGAGCTTTGGCATCGTCGGCAATCTGAATCACCAGCTCTCGTGTCGGGGCAATAATCAACGCCCGAGCCTCACCCGCATAGCGCTCCTGCTGCAACGGGTGACGCAACAAATCATCAATAATGGAAACCAAAAAGGCCGCAGTTTTTCCCGTACCGGTTTGCGCCTTGCCGACCATATCGTGGCCATTGAGGGTATGAGGTAACGATTGCCCCTGAATTGGTGAGCAGTATTCGAAACCGAGATCTGCGATGGCGTGCATTAATTCCAAAGGCAAATCCAGATCGTGAAATCGGGTCTTACCTTCTATTTCAGGCACCTTGAACTGATCCAGACTCCAATCGGCTTGCTTCTGTACGGGAGACTTCTTGCGACGCTGATTGCGACGTTTGCCACCGTGGGGATGCTGATTCTTGCCGCCACTCTTCTTGGTGCCGTCGGCACCGTGATTGGAGACTTTTGCCCCACCCCCCTTCTGGGAAACCTTACCGCTGTCCTTGGCGGGTTGTTCATTGGTGGAGCGCTTGCGAAATAATTTACCGATCAAGTGGAATTCCTGCCTTCAGGCTTTAGAGAAGCTGAGCAGTATATCACTCAAAGCTAAGCCTGGGTGATTGGCATCGGTCAAATGGAGCAATTAATAACCAGCTTGCTGGGTATAATCACGCTTTTTCTCAATATAACGGGCCAGCAGGTAATCCACACTCACAAATCGACCACCTCCGGTGAACAACAGCGCCAGACACATAACGAAATAAGTAATGGAGAATTCAATGCCATTGTTCAAGACCACAAAGTTTCCGTGCTCTGTGAGCCAAGCGTAGTTGCCGTGTTCTCGCAGAATGTCCTTAGCCACAGCAAGCCTCTCAGCAGCTTCATGCACCCGTTCGTTGGCAAACAACCAGCTTGGATCAGCGACGGCCTGCCAGCCATTACTCCAGTGGGCGCTGAGAGCCGCAACCAACATGGTAATCATCAACGGCAGCGCAAACAGCCTCACGCCCACTCCTAACAGCAGAGCAATACCGCCACCCAGTTCAGTCATGGTCGCCAACCATGCCATAACCTCGGGAAATGGCATGCCCAACCCCCAATCGGGATTGCCAAACCAAGCGATGGTATTTTCTATACCTGTCGCTTTTTTCCAGCCGGCGTAGATAAAAATGGGCCCCAGGTACAACCTTAAAAACAACGGCGCCAAGCCGTCGACCTTTGAGATACTTGTCAGGGTACGTTGATAAAAGGTCGCGGCATTTAAAAACAGGGAACTCATAGAAGCAGCTCAATATTGTATGTGGATGGATCTCTTGA
>JALUYN010000509.1 GCA_027012915.1 Cellvibrionaceae bacterium | reverse complement strand
TGGCGATCCACAGGGATGAAGCGGCTCATGGCGATCTTCTCAGCTCGGCGATGACGGTGGTCAGTATCTCACGGTGCAACGGAAAGTCCGACAGGCTGCTAGAGTGGGCAGATGAAATCTGGCTGTTCCAGGTAATCGCCGAGTACCAAGGGCTGCCGCGCAGCGAACAGCAGGCCTTCCGCCTGCAGCAAGAGGAGAGCAAGGCCAGCGCCTTTAATGACCTGCGGCTGATTCACGATGTGGCCCTGGCGGTGGCGGTATGAACCTGCCCAGCCGCGCACGCAACGGCCTTAACGGCGTCGCCCGCGAACTACTCCGCCAGCCCACGGTGGAGAAGCCCCGCCGCCAGTGGGTGGAAGACGTGGTGGCCTGGTGCCGCCAGCAGGATATCGACCTCGGCATGCGGCTTTCCAGCCAGGCCCTGCGCTTCGATGCCGAGCTGCTGGCACAGATCGATAGCGTTCTGGCCAGCGCCCACCTCGCCCCGCTGGGCCGCTCGCTCAGCGGCCTGAGCAGCGCCGCCCAGGCCAAAGAGGGCGTGGAAGAAGACAAAGCCACCCGCGAAAGCCCCCGCGCCTGGCGCATACTGCTCAGCCTGCCGCCGCAACCTACCCCAGGGCTTGCAAGCGAGCCGCGCTGCAGTCGCGACGTGGACGTTCGCCACCTCACGCTAGGAGCCTTCGGCGCGCTGGTGCAGGTGGAAAACCTCGACAGCTTCTACGCTTTCAACCCGAACATCAGCGCCCTCAGCGGCTACGCCCAGCCGCTCATCGCCTACCGAGGCGACAGCCACTACGGCGGCGGCTTCGCCCATCTGGCCGAGGTATGGCGCAAAACCCGCAGGCCGCACCTCTACGCAGGCGACTTCGACGCCAAGGGCGTGACCCTCGCGCTGGACAGCGGCGCCACGCACCTGCTGCTCCCCGATATGGCGTGGCTCAGCCAATACGCCACCCCCCTGCACCAGCCCGCCGGGCAGCTCCCCTACCAACGGCGGCTGCGCCAACTCCACGTCAGCCTACCGCCCCAACACCCGCTCAGGCCCTACCTCACGCTGCTGGAAAAACAGCGCGGCCTCAAACAGCAGTGGTTTGAGGGGGAATTGGTGGCGGTGGGGGTTGGTTAGCGGATTGCTTCTTGGCTGGGGTTGGCTGAGAGAATCAACCGTGCAGTGCTTTTCTTGCGGTACGCAGGGGGGGAAAGCAAAACGCGCCAGCATGCGAATCTGAATATGCCGCTTATTTTCCCTTTGCCTTCAGGCGAATCAGTGGGATAGGGTCGATGGAGCTGGCTACATAACCTCAATGAATGAGCGCGCGCGTTTATTGGGGTTATACAGCGTTCCGTATAAGCACTGTTACGTGTAAAGAGGCCATGTACAACATCTATATCTATTCGTTCGAGGGAAGTTATTCGGGAAGCTCTGAATACGAATTTCAAGCACCTCATATGGGCGCCGAGCACAAGTGCATACTATTCGTACTTCAGGAAACAGATGTATGTGATTTTGCTGGTGCAAAAGAAGAAATCCGTAAATTTGGCTTTAAAAATATTGTAAACCTCAAAGGGAAGCCAATATTGGTGGAATCCCTGAATTCTGACAAAGGAAAGAAATTTGTACCTTACTATGAGGAAGCGATTGCTGAGGGCAGCTCGCTCGTTTGGTATCCAAACACGTAACCATGCAATTAAGTACGCTCCCTGCGGTCGCCGGACGCTCGTTCCTCGCGCCGCTTATTGCGGGCGTTAAGGCATCATCTGGCACATGATTAAAACGGAACGATTGATACTTCGACAGTGGAATGACGAAGACCTCCTTCATTTTTCACAGATGTGTGAGGATAAGGATGTGATGGAGTTTTTCCCTAAGCTTCTTACAGTTGAAGAAAGCTACGCAATGGGTGAAAAAATCAGATCACTCATTGCTGAGCGTGGGTGGGGATTTTGGGCAGTTGAGATTCCTAGCCATAGTAAGTTTATTGGTTTTGTGGGGCTGCACATTCCCAAGGAAAGCATGCCTTTTTCACCATGTGTTGAGCTTGGCTGGCGTCTTGCGAAACGATATTGGGGTATGGGTTACGCGACAGAGGCTGCCAAAGAATCATTGCGGTATGCTTTTACTCACTTGGGCTTAGATGAAGTGGTCTCTTTTACGACAGTGGGTAATATTCGCTCGCAGTCTGTCATGGAGAAAATCGGGATGACTTATGTCAGCAATTTTCAGCATCCTGACTTACAACCTTCTGACCCGCTTTGCGAGCATGTGTTGTACAAGATCAGCAAGGATCAGTGGGAGTTACATGCCTTATAACCAGGCCAGGCACGGCGACGGCTTTTACGTTGCGGCTTCGCCTTCACTACAAAGCCACGCGTGCTGGCGGCGTTATGCGCTTTGACACCTGATACGTTACAGGGTACATTCAAGGAATGATTCGAAGCTTCAAACACAAGGGCTTGGCAAAATTCTTCAAGTCCGGCAGTACTGCAGGGATTCAGGCCGCTCATGAAAAGAGGCTTCGGCTAATTCTCGGTAGATTGAATGCAGCATCGAATGCCAAAGATATGGACTTACCCGGTCTTCGCTTGCATGAGCTCTCTGGCAATCGTGCCGGAATCTGGTCAGTGACCGTCAGCGGTAACTGGCGAGTGACCTTCCGGTTCGAAGACGGAGATGCCGAGATTGTGAACTACGAAGATTATCACTGAGGTACCGCCAATGTTAATGCACAACCCTCCGCACCCGGGTGAAGTGCTGCGAGAGCTTTGTCTTGAGCCCCTTGGCCTTTCTGTCACAGCAGCAGCAGAGGCATTGGGCGTTAGCCGCAAAACGCTGAGTGCCGTGTTGAATGGCAAGGCCGGCATTAGTCCAGAAATGGCGATCCGGCTCTCTATCGCTTTCGATACCTCGGCAGAAAGCTGGCTAAATCAGCAGTCCCAATATGAACTTTGGCATGCTGAACAACATCGCAAAGAGCTCAACGTGAAGAAGCTTGTTGCAGCCTGAGGCAGCACATAACCAGGCCATGCACCGGATGCCAAAACCTCCGCTTCGCTGCGGTTCTGTCACCGGTGATGGCGGGCGTTATGCAGTCATTCCTTCGTCTCGTTGACAAGCGTCACGTGACGAAATACACTTTGTTTCATGATCAAATCCTTCGCTGACAAACGAACCCAAGAACTCTACGCCAAGGGCAAGTCAAAGAAATTTCCTGCGGATGTTGCACCGAGAGCCGCTAGAAAACTTGAATACGTGGATCTGGCCGTACAGCTTGAGGATTTGAAAGTGCCGCCCGGCAATCGCCTTCACCCACTGTCGGGAAACAGGCAGGGGCAGCACGCAATTTCAATCAATGATCAGTGGCGTATCTGTTTTCGTTTTGAAGGTGGCGATGCGTATGAAGTCGAAGTGTGTGACTACCACTGAGTGAGGTGATGACCATGGCTATTCTTAATACTGCTGGCATGCAGCGCAAACCGACTCATCCTGGCGAAATGCTGAGGGAAGACTTTCTTCCGGACTATGGTCTGACGGTTTCGGGGTTGGCCGAATCTTTGGGTGTCTCTCGTCAGTCAGTGAATGAACTATTGCGGGAACGCCGTGCTGTCAGCCCTGAAATGGCGCTCAGGCTTGCGCGTTTGTTTGGTAACTCGCCAGAATTCTGGCTGAACGCACAGCGGTCTGTTGATCTTTGGACTGCTGCGCAGTCGGTCAAGGAAGAAGTGGATCGAATCAAGCCGCTACATGCTGCATAACCAGGCCATGCACCGGATGCCAAAACCTCCGCTTCGCTCTGGTTTTGTCACCGGTGATGGTGGGCGTTAGCACCTCATGTCCGACGACTGTCGTTTACATCATCCGCAAGCCAAGCCTTGATCAGCGATTGATAAGGCATGTCCCGCTTGTTGGCTTCGATCTTGATCCGATCAAGCAGAGTTTCCGGCAACCGGAGTGAGATGGTCTTGGTTGAGGGTTTCAGCTTCGGGAACGATGCAGGCTTGGCCTGGCCCCAGTCCAGGTAGTCGGTGGAATCGTGAGTTTCCCAGAATTCCCGTTCTTCTGCTTCAGTTTTGAACTCAGGCATCTTTTTTGGTTTGCTCATAAACAGCCCTCTCTTTTCGGTGCATGTCGCGAGCGGAAATCACCCGAATCAGCGTACCGTTCTGCCTCAGTGTGAACGTGATGTGGAGCAATCTCTCGTCATCTGTTTCACCAAGAGCATGAAAACGGGCCTCAGTCTGGCTGTGTTTGGAATCCTCCAACACCAGAAGCGGCTCATTAAAGAAAATTTCTTCCGCTTCGGACTGGTTTACGCCATGTTTCTTCACGTTTTTTCGGGAGTTGCCTTCGTCCCAGTCAAAGCCAGTAACTTGTGCCCAATTGATCATAAAAGTATATTATCAGCATATACGCAGGCGTCAACAAGTGCTAACCAATGCAGGCACGGCGACGCCCACTACATTGCGCCCTCGGCTCCATTTCGTGGGCGCGCATGCTGCAGGCGTTAGCACCAAAAAGTTTAGCTATGGCAAAAGTTAAGAAACAGCTCACTCCGGCCCAAAAGAGTGCAAAGAAAGCCGCGCAAGCAGATCGGCAAAGGAAGTACCAGTGGGTCTTTATGAACGGTAAGCAAGCCAGAATAAAGCGGCCACCAACTGTGGATGGCATGCCTGTAGACCAGTTCATTGAGGAGAATGCTGATCCGGTATGGCTCCACCAGAACGAGCTATGGGAGCTGATGCCGATTGAAGACGATCTTTTTGGTTCTGAGCCGTCTACGGAATCAAGTGAAACAGAAGATGAGAACGGAATACCATTTTGACTTGGGTCACAGGTATTTAGTTGAGCAGTGCTAACCAGTCGCTCAAGTACGTTCCCGGCCTGACGGCCGTCCACCGGATGCCCTTGTCAGGGCACCGCTTAGTTTCGCGTTAGCTGTGATTGCCCCACCTGAAGAGTGATACTATAGTGTCACTATTAGTCTGATTTAGGGTGAGCCCATGAAAGTTGAGCTTGTTACGAACCTCAAGCGCCAAGCCACAAAGATTCTGGCAGATCTGCACTTGTCTAAGGAGCCGATACTGATCACGGAGCATGGTCAGCCATCGGCATATCTTGTCGATGTGCAGGATTATGAGTTTATGCAGCGCCGACTTGAGCTGCTTGAGGGGCTATCACGGGGAGAGCGTGCTGTACTTGAGGGAAGAACGTACAGCCAAAGTGAGGCCAGGGAGAAAATGAGTAAATGGCTGAAGTAATCTGGACGGAGCCTGCCCTTCAAGAACTGGATGCCATAGCTGAGTACATTGCTCTGGATAATCCTGTTGCCGCAAGTCATCTGGTCCAGGAAGTTTTCGATAAGACCGAGCGTTTGGAAGATTTTCCCCAATCCGGACGGATTCCTCCAGAACTCCCTAATTCAGTATACAGGGAGGTAGTGGTTCCACCGTGTCGCATTTTTTATCGTGAGGATGATCAGCGAGTTCTCATTCTCTATGTTATGCGAGAGGAGCGACAGCTTCGGGCGTACATGCTTGGGAACAGCTAACCAGGCGCGTCACTGGGATGCCTTTGTCTCCGCTTCGCTACGTCAAAGTCACCGGTGCGCTTCGGCGTTATGTTTCTTTACTGCACCTGTTAACTGGTGCTATTAATGGCACCAAATCGTTGGCTGGGTAATCACTATGCAAGTGAAATTTTCCGAGGATGTCATTCCTCTATCAGACCTTAAAATCAATCCCGGAAAGGTGGTTGGTCGAGCGCAGGACACGCATCGTCCAATCCTGCTCACCAGCCGTGGCCGCGGCATAGCTGTTGTGCAGGGGCTTGAGGATTATGAGAGAACTGCTGAGGAATTGCGGTTTGTAAAGGCGGTGGCGCGGGGGCTTATGGATGTTCGTGAGGGCAACACCGTATCGTTGGAGGACGCCAAGAAAACGTTGGGTATCAAGTAAATGGAACTACGCTTAGCACAGTCTGCTCTCGAGGACTTACAGGCTATTCAGGAGTATTACAAAGAGCAGGATGTGCCACATATCGGTGATGATTTCGTGGCTGCTATCCTAGAGCACTGTGAAATGCTTCAAATCCACCCGGATGCTGGCCGAGTTGTTCCTGAATTCAACATGGATCATATTCGTGAATTGATTCACGCGCCGTTTCGAGTTGTCTATCTCAGGCAGGCTAAAGAGGTTCTGCTCATACGAGTCTGGCGGAGTGAGAGGCAGCTCGAATTACCAGCAAACGAAACATAACATTGCGGAGGCTGTGAAACGGCATAAACAGGAGAAGTGGCTGAAAGAGAATGCCAAAGCTCTGGCAAGTTCGAACGCATACGTCGAAGCTAACGGTTTGCCTCTCGCGCGGCACCGTCAATTCTGATGGCCCGCTTCGGCATGAGCGTCTAACATGATGGCTTTGCCTCCATGAGGTTGCCGCATCCTGCCAGTGTTAAAAGCCGGTGATCGCCAGGTCCAGAGCCCCGATAATTAGGTCTCTAACATGCGAGAGAGAGCCGATGGGATTCCGTAGATGTTTTTCAGGCACCGACGAAATCTGTGGCGTTAACAGCAATAGCGCCTGATCGCCAAAGCTGATTTCAGGAGTGAGTCCTTGCATGGTGTCGTTGCCGAAGGCGGAACGGTTTCCCAGCGGGATGACGATGCGGGTGGTCAGTTCGCTTAGCAAACTGCTTTGAACATCCACAAGGTAGGGGTAGTGCGCTTTGCTGGTTTTGCTTGGGTTGGGGTATACGTCGAATTGTGCCATTAAAACTCCCTGAATTCGTCGCCAAAGCATCCGTGTCGTTCGACAAAATCGTTATAACTTTTTATCGCAGCTCGATTTTCTTCGACCCATCGCTGCGCTTCGCATTGGGAAAGCTCTTCTTTCAGCGCTCGCTCCAGGGTGGCAGACAGGTTAATGTTCAATTCACGTGTCCTGCGCAGCAGGTCCCTATTGATGGAGAGATTCGCTGCTTTTTTGGGTGCGGCTGCATCGTAGAGTTCGGCCATCGTCGCCTCCTGGTGGCTCTTGATGTATAGTCTGATTTTATGCGCATGGAAATGCGCATTCAAGCATGCCTCGTTGCTTCGAACGCCATCCCTTCAAGCTCATTGTTGACTCGTCAATCAGATATGAACCTACTCTTCCTCGGCACCTCCGCCGGAGTCCCAACCAAAACAAGAAACGTGTCTGGCGTCGCTTTGCATGAAAGCAAGGGCAAGGGTTGGTATCTGGTCGATTGTGGCGAGGGCACGCAGCATCAGGTGTTGCACACCAAGCTGACGTTTCATTCGCTGAAGGCCATTTTGATTACCCATGTGCACGGCGACCACGGCTACGGGCTGCCGGGCATTCTGGCCAGTGCGGCCATGGGTGGGCGCACGGCGCCGCTGCCCCTTGTGGCCCCCAAGGGTATCCAAACCTGGCTGGAAGCCACCTGTGCGGTCACCCAGCTTTGCCTGCTCTTCGCGCTGGAATTCAGATGAATGAACCCAAAGGAGATACCCCATGCAAAAGGTAAGAATCGACCTAGTATCTGATGTGGCCTGCCCGTGGTGCGCCATTGGCTACCGACGCTTGGAGCAGGCGTTAGAGACACTCAAGGGCGAGATCGACGTCGAGCTGGTCTGGCAGCCTTTCGAACTGAATCGGGACATGCCGCCCGAGGGCGAGCCGATTCTGGAGCATCTATGCCGCAAGTACGGCAAGGACGCGGCCACCATGGAACAGTCCCAGCGCGAGATCATGGCTGCCGCCGAAGCGCTTGGCCTGAATTTCCGTGGCGCGCTGGAGCGCCGAGCGAACAACACCTTCGCCGCGCACCGTGTGCTGGCCTGGGCCGGCACGCAGCATCAGGAAACGGCGCTTCAACTGGCGCTTTTCGAGGCCTACTTCGGCGAGGCGAAAAATCCCGCCGCCCCCTTGGTGCTTCGCGAAAAAGCTATCGAGGTGGGGCTGGATGGCGACACCGCCGAGGCCATCGCTCGCTCCGATCAGTACACCGAAGAAGTGCGTGAAGCCGAGCAGCGCTTTATGGACATGGGCGTCAGTGCCGTGCCTGCATTTATTCTCGATGGCCGCTACCTGATTTCCGGCGCCCAGCCCACCGATGTGCTGGTCGATGCGCTGCGTCAGGTGGCTGAAGAGAACGCCAGCGGCTAATGTGTGAAAAGCGCTGCCTGAAGTATGTGGTATCGGGATCCGGTGGGCGACGAAGGTCTGCGCTGCTGGCTGACAGTCGTGTTTACCGGAGATCTGGAGTAGCCAGATGGAGCTTTCACAACCAACAATGCAACGAGTAAGGGAGTCATGATGCAAAGGATGCAAGTGCGCCCGCTGATGGCTAGTTTGTTGGCGCTATTGGGGTTATGGATGGCACTACGTCCACTACCGGATGCCGCCGTTTCTCTGTTGATCGCTCTGGCTGGCCAAGAGGACATTTCTTCAAGCGTATTGATGGCTCAGTTTGTGCATTTTTTTAGCAATACTCTGATCGGGCTGAGTCTTATTCTGTGGCGTGAGGCATTGAGCCGATGGCTGGTGCCGCAAGGGGCAGGTGTATTGGTAAGCCCCCGGGCCTGCATGGCGGTGGGGACAGCGCTCATGGGTATTTATTTTATCGCTGCTGGCACGGTGCTGTTGGGGGAGTTTCTCGCGCAACAGCGGCCAAACGCTAGCGCTTACTTGTTAGGGCGTGGGGGGACTTCTGTGGTCGTGGGAGCCGTTTTGCTTTTAAGCTCAGCGGGGGGCAGCCGGTTATGGGCGCTACTGTTAAAACTGCGAAGTGCCGGATGGCGGTAAGCATGTGAGCCTCTGATAGAGTCCGGAGCCTTGTCTGCTGCCTTCGCAATACACTCTCTTTCTTGTGACCAGAAGGTGGAAGTGCATCCATGAAAACCATCGGCTTGATCGGCGGCATGAGCTGGGAGTCCACTCAAACCTACTACCGCCTCGTCAACCAGCATGTGCGCACGGCCGCTGGGCGGGCTGCACTCTGCCAGGGTGGTGCTGTACAGCGCGGATTTTGCCGAGATAGAGGCGCTGCAGCATCAGGGTAACTGGCAGGCGACTGCCGAGATATTGGCAGCGGCGGTCTCCATTCCGCTATTGCATATCGCCGATGCCACGGCCCAGGTGCTGCAACGCCAGGGCATTGCCTGCGTAGGTTTGCTGGGCACGCGGTTTACCATGGAACAGGCGTTTTATCAGTTAGCGCGGAAAACCTCGTACTTTTAGTGCGAGGATGGATAGCACGGCGTCCGCCAGGACGCCTTGTGTTTTGCATCCTTACAATATTTCGTCTAAAGTGTAAAGCATGAAAGCCGAATGCACCTACCAATACCGCTTCTATCCCACGCCTGAGCAAGCAGCCTTGTTGGCGCGGACGTTTGGGTGCGTGCGGTTTGTCTGGAACTCGGTACTGCGCTATCGCACCGACGCGTTCTATCAGCGTCAGGAAAAGATCGGCTATAACGATGCCAGCGCGTTCCTAACACAGTTAAAGAAGCAGCCGGACACCGCCTTTCTAGCCGAGGTTAGTTCG
>JALUYN010000508.1 GCA_027012915.1 Cellvibrionaceae bacterium | reverse complement strand
GATTGACCACCAACTGCATAGCGGCGTTGTCCACATACATGTGGGTCAACTCCACGTCGGGGTAATCCTTGGCCACCTCTTCCATAACCTCACGCCACAGAACAGTAACTTCCATAACGTTGGCTTTATCCACGGAGCACACTTTCTTGTCGCGTTTCTGTGCGGCATCGAAAGCCACCTTGGCAATGCGGCGGATTTCGGACTCGGAGTAAATATCGGTGTTGTAGCCTTGACGCTCGCCGTTTTCCAACGTGCGAATACCGCGAGGCTCTCCGAAGTAGATACCACCGGTCAATTCACGAACAATCAAAATATCGAGTCCCGCAACCAACTCCGGCTTCAGAGGAGATGCATCCGCCAGTTGCGCAAAGGTAATCGCAGGGCGCAAATTGGCAAACAGATCCAGGTGTGAACGAATATCCAACAGGCCAGCTTCCGGGCGCAGATGACGCTCGGTCTTGCCATCCCACTGGGGCCCTCCCACAGAACCAAACAAAATAGCGTCGGCAGCCAGGGCTTTCTCACGGGTTTCTTCGGGGTACGGGTGACCATGTTTATCATAGGCGCGACCGCCCAGCATCGCTTCGCTGAATTCCAGGCCAAGCTTGTCCTGCTCGTTAACCACATCCAGCACTCGACGAGCCTGGGCGATAATTTCGGGACCAATACCGTCCCCTTCCATAATCAGTACGTTCTTAGTCAATTTTCTGTCTCTCCAGTAGGTCGCCTATGCAGGAGCGATAGGCGACAAAGTATTCATTGGCGCACAAAAGTCGACTGTCACTGCGCGATCAGCCGACTTGCGAACACTGTTATTCGGGCTTGACCGCACCAAACAACCAGGGAGCGCTTTGCTGGCGCTTTTCCTCATAGGCCCTGATGTGATCCGCGTCTTGCAAGGTCAGACCAATATCGTCCAGACCATTGAGCAGACAGTGCTTGCGGAACTCATCGATCTCAAAACCAAACGATTCGCCGGATGGCGTCGTTACGGTCTGAGCCTCAAGATCCACACTCAGCTCGTACCCTTCGCTCGCATACATTTCATCAAACAATTGAGCGACGATTTCATCAGACAGAATGATCGGCAACAAACCGTTCTTAAATGAATTATTGAAAAAGATATCCGCAAAACTCGGCGCAATCACACAGCGAAAGCCATAGTCGTCCAGCGCCCAAGGTGCATGCTCACGACTTGAACCGCAGCCAAAATTCTCACGAGCCAGAAGAATCTGCGCGCCCTGATAGCGGGGGAAATTCAACGGGAAATCCATATTCAGCGGGCGACCAGTGCAGTCCTGATCTGGCTGCCCTTCATCCAGATAACGCAATTCATCAAACAAGTTCTTGCCAAACCCGGTGCGCTTAATGGATTTCAGGAAGTTCTTGGGAATGATCATGTCCGTGTCGACATTGGCGCGATCCATAGGCGCGGCAATACCCGTAACTTGCGTAAAACTCTTCATTGTATTGCCTCCTATTACAGATCGTTGACGTCAACAAAGTGGCCCGCTATCGCAGCAGCAGCCGCCATTGCCGGACTCACCAAATGGGTGCGACCACCGTAGCCCTGACGGCCCTCGAAATTGCGGTTTGACGTGGAAGCACAGTGTTCACCGTTGCCCAATTTATCGGCATTCATCGCCAGGCACATTGAACAACCGGGCTCACGCCACTCGAAACCGGCCTCGATTAAGATTTTGTCGAGCCCTTCTTCCTCGGCCTGAGCTTTCACCACACCAGAACCGGGTACCACAAGTGCTTGAATCACGTTGGCGGCAACTTTGCGTCCCTTTGCCACTTCAGCAGCGGCCCGGATATCTTCAATGCGCGAGTTAGTACAAGATCCAATAAAAGCGCGATCAATATTGATATCTGTGATCTTTTGCCCTGCTTCAAGACCCATATATTCGAGCGCACGCTCAATACCGGACTTCTTAACTTCGTCAGTTTCGTCCGCCGGATTCGGTACGGTGGCGTCTACTGGCAGAACCATCTCAGGGGAAGTTCCCCAGCTCACTTGGGGCTTAATGCTGGCTCCGTCGATCTCAACCACCTTGTCAAAAACGGCGTCCTCGTCACTCACGAGATTGCGCCAATCTGCAACGGCGGCTTCCCACTGGTCACCTTTTGGCGCGTAGGTACGACCTTTGACGTAGTCGATGGTTTTGTCATCTACAGCCACCATACCGGCACGGGCGCCACCTTCAATGGCCATATTGCACACGGTCATGCGACCTTCCATAGACATATCGCGAAACACCTGACCACCGAATTCAATGGCGTAGCCGGTACCACCTGCCGTACCGATCTCACCGATAATGGCCAGAACCACATCTTTGGAGGTAACGCCGGGGTTCAAGGTACCATTGACCTTGACCAGCATATTCTTCATCTTTTTCGCAACTAGGCACTGGGTTGCCATTACATGCTCAACTTCGGAGGTACCGATACCGTGAGCCAGCGCACCCAATGCGCCGTTAGTCGCCGTATGGGAGTCGCCGCATACAATGGTCATACCCGGCAAACAGGCACCGGTTTCAGGGCCAATCACGTGAACAATACCCTGGCGTTTGTCGTTAATTTTGAACTCGACAATGCCGAACTCGTCGCAGTTGTCGTCCAGGGTCTGTACCTGAATGCGTGAAACCGGATCCTCAATACCCGCCACCCCGGAAGCACGCTCGTCTGCGGTGGTAGGCACATTGTGATCGGGAGTCGCCACAATGCTGTCCACTCGCCAAGGTTTGCGGTCCGCCATACGCAGCCCTTCAAACGCCTGAGGCGTGGTCACCTCGTGGATAATGTGACGATCGATATAAATCAACGCGGAGCCGTCGTCCCGCGCCTTGACTAAGTGGGCGTCCCACAATTTATCGTAAAGGGTTTTACCTGCCATGACAGACCTCTAATGATGTTCTTGTAATAAAACTGCTCGTAGTACAGATGTGCAGTACAGCTGATAGCAAGCTGCATGGTATTGCGCGGCAGCAAATAACACAAATTCATATTTTTTATATTTTGCATTCCTTTTTGGAATCCAAAATAATAAGGACTATGGACACCCTACAGTTGAAAGCCTTTATTGCCGTCGCCGAGTCAGAATCCTTTTCCCTGGCAGCCGAAAACTTGCATCTGACGCAGCCCGCAGTCAGCAAACGCGTTGCGTCTCTGGAAGAGAGCCTTGGCAGCAAGTTGCTGGACCGCATGGGCCGCAACTTGCGCCTCACGGAGGCAGGAAAAACACTGCTTCCTCGTGCCCGCAGAATACTCAATGACATACAGGATGCGCAGCGCTCCATCGACAACCTCAGTGGCACTGTACAAGGTGATCTGCGCATCGCCACAAGTCACCATATCGGCCTGCATCGTTTGCCAGCCATACTGCGCAATTTTCTCAACAGGCATCCCGACGTAAACCTGCAACTGGAGTTTGTTGATTCTGATACCGCCTATGAAGCCATACACAGAGGACAGGTGGAACTGGCGATCATTACCCTCGCTCAGGGAGAACCCCAAGGTATATCCACTAAAGCGTTATGGCATGACACGCTGGAATTCGTGGTGGCACCGAACCACCCGTTGGCCCAGTTTAAAGAGCCAGATCTGAAAACACTGTGTCAGTACCCAGCAATATTGCCAGAGGCAACCACAGAGACCACGCGGCTGATCAAAGAACTTATGCATCAGCAAGGCCTCAGTTTTAAACAGGCATTGCCCACCAACTACCTGGAAACCATAAAAATGATGGTGAGTGTTGGACTGGGTTGGAGCGCCCTGCCCCACAGCATGATTGACGAACAACTGGCCACGCTGTCGTTCCGAGACGTCAGGCTTGAGCGCAGTCTTGGTTGTATTACCCTTGAGAACCGATCACTGAGCAACGCAGCAAACGCGTTTCTCGAAGAACTAGGGCCTGTCGACACTCACAAATGAGCGTCAAATTCCGGTCCTCGGGCGCCCAGCCAAACTACCAACCAGGCCAATGCAGCAAATAGCGCGCTCAATGCGAACGACAACACCGGACTGGACGACCACACCAAACCACTGATAAAGGCACCCACTGCACCACCAGCGCCAAAGCTGACCGCGCTGTAGAGCGCTTGCCCCTGCCCCTGAATTTCCCCGTGAAAATGACGTCGAATAAACTCAATGGCCACAGCGTGCGCACTGCCGAAGCTGAAAGCGTGGAGGCACTGAGCCAACAACAGTATTGCGACCTGATCAGGGTAACAGCCGATCAACCACCAGCGAACCACTGTGAGCAACACACTCACCAAAAGCAGACCACGCAACGAAAAGCGGTGCATCAAGCGATGCATCACCAAAAACAGCAACACCTCAGCTACCACACCCAGCGCCCAGAGCAATCCGATATCGGTGCGCGAATAGCCTAACTCTTCCAGGAACACACTGAAGAACGTGTAGTAGCTACCATGGCTCACCTGTAACAGAAATGCACAGAGCAGGAAACTCAGTACCGGGCGATGCATTACCGTAGCCATCAGCGACTTGGCGCTGACATGGGCAGCTTCGAAGGGTTGATCAACGATGCTGAGAGAACAGGCCCATATCAACAGCAAAAACACCAACATAGCGACCGGCAGATAACTGATCGAAAGCCAGTCAAACAAGGCCCCCAGGCCGACCACCACCAGAATGAATCCCACCGAGCCCCACAGTCGAATACGACTGTACGATTGCGGATGATCACCCAGGTGGGCCAAAGTCACCACCTCAAACTGTGCCAGTACCGCGTTCCAGAAGAAGCTGTACAGGGCCACCCCGGCGGCTATCCACCAAAAACTGTGTTTGAACAGGACAATGAGAAAAAATAGCGCCGCCAGCAAGCAGCCCCACTGAATAACCCGCAAGCGCTGGCCGCTACGATCCGCCACCCAACCCCAAATGTTGGGCGCGACAATTTTGGTGGCCATAAGAATAGCGCCGATATAACCAATTTCCAGCGCGGAGAAGTCCAGGGATTGCAGATACAACCCCCAGAACGGCACGATGGTTCCCACCACCGCGAAATAGAAAAAGTAAAAAGCAGACAGCCGCCAGTATGGCAGCCCCGCCGGAATCATCAGGACTCCGGCTGTGCAGGAATCACGGGTATATTGTGGTTAATATCGCCGTTCTGGGCTCGATGACGCATCACGTGATCCATCAATACGATCGCCATCATCGACTCCGCGATAGGTGTAGCACGAATGCCAACACAGGGGTCGTGACGCCCCTTGGTCACCACTTCCACCGGCTCACCATGCACATCGACACTGCGTCCGGGCAGATGCAGGCTCGAGGTTGGCTTCAGTGCGATATTGGCTATCAAATCCTGTCCGGTGGAAATACCGCCCAAGATGCCACCCGCGTGATTGGACAGGAATCCTTCGGGCACAATTTCATCACGATGCTCCGTGCCTTTTTGCGCAACACAGTCAAACCCGTCACCAATTTCAACACCTTTTACAGCGTTGATGCTCATCAATGCGTGAGCAAGATCGGCATCCAAACGGTCGAAAATAGGCTCTCCCAAACCGGGGATCATTCCCGAAGCGGTTACCGTAATCTTGGCTCCTACGGAATTGCCCTCTTTGTTCAGAGCCTTCATGTAGTCTTCCATTTCCGGCACTTTGGCCGCATCGGGACTAAAGAAAGGATTATTGTGCACTTCATTCCAATCGACAGTTTCTATCTTGATCGGTCCCAACTGCGACAAGTACCCACGGACCTCAATACCCAGGGTTTCTTTAAGGTACTTCTTGGCAATAGCACCGGCAGCCACACGCATGGCAGTTTCACGGGCCGAAGAGCGCCCACCACCGCGATAATCGCGCACACCGTATTTCTGCATGTAGCTGTAATCGGCATGCCCAGGGCGATATTGGTCTTTGATGTTTGAGTAGTCTTTAGAGCGTTGATCCGTATTTTCAATCAGCAAGCCGATGGGGGTACCCGTGGTTTTACCCTCAAATACTCCGGACAGGATTTTCACCTGATCTGCTTCACGGCGCTGTGTCGTAAAGCGTGATGTACCAGGCTTGCGACGATCCAGATCTCCCTGAATATCCTCTTCACTCAGCTCCAATCCCGGAGGGCAACCATCGACAATACACCCCAGCGCCAATCCGTGACTTTCGCCAAAGGTGGTGACGGTGAATAATTTTCCAAAGCTGTTACCTGACATCGGGGATCTCTTAACCTGATTGATTGGGTTGATTCTGAAGTGGCGGCATTATACGTGGATTTTGGGGCCGGTAACCATTACTCAAGCAAATGAATCGGCAAACTCATCCAATTGCATAGCGCTCAATACAAATACTCCGTGGCCACCAATACCAAAATCGAGCCACGTAAAGGGAACGTTGGCAAAAGCTGCCTCCAGTGAAGGCCAGCTATTGCCGACCTCAACGACCAAGAGCCCATGATCACTCAGGTGCTGTCGAGCTTCACGCAAAAGCCGGCGGGTAAAGTCGAGACCATCATCCCCGCTACCCAAAGCAATTTCCGGTTCAGCCTGATACTCCATCGGCATGGCAGCCAGATCTTCAGCATTGACATAAGGGGGATTACTCACGATCAAATCAAATACCTGGCCCTGCAACTTACCAAATAGATCCGATTCGATGGCGGTTACCTGATCCTGCAGATGGTGACGCTCAATATTACTATTGGCGACTTCGATAGCGTCAGCGGAGATATCGCTCAGCACTACTTCGGCCTCGGTGAACGTAGCCGCACACGCTATACCTATACAACCACTGCCAGTGCACAAATCGAGAATACGATGTGGATAATCCTGAAGCCAAGGCTGAAACTCCTGCTCAATGGTTTCCGCCAACGGTGATCTGGGCACCAACACACGATGATCGACATTAAACGGCATACCGGCAAACCAAGCCTCGCCGGTAATGTAAGGAGCGGGCACCCGCTCGCTGATGCGACGCTCTATGACTTCTACCAGATGTTTGCGCTCGTCCATAGTCAAACGGGCATTGAGAATATCCGGAGGTCTATCCCAGGGTAGATTCAAACTGGGCATCACCAACTGCACCGCTTCGTCCCAGGCATTATCGGTGCCGTGACCAAAGTAGAGTTTTTCACTATTAAAACGGCTGGTCGCCCAGCGCAAATAATCTCTTATGGTTAGCAGCTCATTGACTGGTGATTCACGTTTTTCGATCATTCTCTACCCCTGATAGAATTTTACCGTTACAACCACAGCGCAGCAGCGCTGGCGCACAGTGTCATGGCAAACAAAAACCACTTCAAGACGTTCTGACTGACTTTTAGAGCCAACCCGACCCCCAATTTCGCTCCCGTCATGGTACCCACTGCCAGCACCAGCCCTGGCACCCACATCACCTGATCGCGCCAGACGAAAATCCCCAAGGCGATAGCGGTGAATGCTGCTGTACACAGCATCTTTAAAGCATTGGTGCGCACCAGGTCGTAACGCAAACTGCCAGCAAGAGCTGCAATCAAAATAAATCCCACTCCCGCTTGTACAAAACCACCGTATATACCGGCGACAAACAGTGCCAACCAGGCTTTGCGATTTCCCTTTACCGGGCTGGGCGATACGCCTTCAGGAGGCGCTACCGTAGCTGGGCGAATCAGGATCAACAGCGCCATGCCGATCATGGTGACCAGCAGAACTGGTTTGAGCCAAAGATTGGGCATAAAGGATGCGGCCAAAGCACCCAGTCCGCCCCCTAACAAAGTTGGTACTAAGATTCCGCCAAGATCATCGCGTGGCAATTTGTCATGTTTATCGAAGCCCCTTAGCCCCACAAGACATTGCAACAGTACCCCCACTCTGTTGGTAGCATTGGCAATATCAGCGGGCAAACCCATCATCATCAACGCTGGCAGGGTCAAATTTGAACCTCCGCCAGCCAACGTATTGATGACACCGGCAATCAGTCCGGTAGAGAGCAAAAGCACTACAAAAAAGGGGGTTACATCCAAGAGAAAACCTACGAAATAGCAGCCAAGACTGGCCGAAAAAAAACTTTACCCTACCCAGCACTTCACGTAGGGTTACGGCCCACATTTTGTAACACAACTGAAGCAGAAATCAGGTAATCCAAGGTATACAGCGATGAAAGAGCACTACGAAGCCATACTGCGCGACATCGGCGAAGACATCAATCGTCCCGGGCTGAAGGATACACCCGCCCGAGCAGCGAAAGCCATGTCTTTTTTGACGCGCGGCTACGATCAAAGCGTAGACGAAGTGGTTAACGGAGCACTCTTCCCTTCCGATTCAGAAGAGATGATTATCGTCAAAGACGTCGAGCTGTACTCTATGTGCGAACATCATCTGCTGCCATTTATCGGCAAGGCTCATGTGGCCTATATCCCTACAGGAAAAGTCCTTGGTCTGTCGAAGGTAGCGCGCATCGTCGATATGTTTGCCCGCCGCCTGCAAATTCAGGAACAACTCACGGTGCAAATTGCCGAGACAATTCAACAGGTTACCGACGCTGCCGGAGTCGGTGTAATTATTGAAGCCAAGCATATGTGTATGATGATGCGCGGCGTGGAAAAACAGAACTCGGTAATGAAGACCTCTTCCATGCTGGGTTGTTTTCGCAGCAACCAGGCCACTCGCACCGAGTTTCTTTCTCTGGTTCGCTAAACCGGAGAGCTCAATCTGAGATCTTCACCACGGTCACTGCCCTACTGGCATTGGCCGCGGCCTTCACTGAAGGCGCAAGACTTCCAATACCATAGACTTGCAGCCTGTCTTTACCAATCCCCATTGCAATCAAGCGATCGCGCACAAAAGCGGCATACTGTAACGATTGTGATTGCAAACCCGCTTGTGCAGCAGAGCGAAAGTCATGACCAACAATAGCAACCTGCCAGCCCCGTTGTTGTTGCAAGGCCATGGTCAGGCTCCTGAGATGGGTCTCTGATATCTCAGGGTTGCCGCCCCGCCAGTCGATTCCTGTCAGCACAAAACTCTCGCCCTCCCGCAGAGCTGCAACAATGACTTCCGGAGTGCTGTGCACACTTAATTGTTGGCGAGTGGTCAATCTGTCCAGCTGCAGGAACTCGCGCTTGTTACCGCGCTTCACCGCGTAGAGAGCCACATAGACCCTTGTACCATTGTCTACCACTACCTCATAGGCGGAATAGTGCTGCTGATCATCCAGGCCGTAGAGGTTTTTCATTTTGAAATGGTTATTTGCCCAACTGTTGCTGCTACCACACGTACGACCCGCGCAACGAAAAAGCTCACGTGCACCCAGTTGTTTTAACTGTTGTAGATAGTAGTTGTAGACCTCGTGGGCGCTGTGACCACTGTCAATGGCCAACGTTTGACTCACCAGCTGACCACTCAAGCGCTCTTCGCGCTCGGCCAACCAGCGATTATTGATTTTCTCCATGGAACCGAGAGCCAAACGATAGTCATCCGGTGAAGTTTCGGAGGAAAACATCACCCGCGCGTGAGGATAGTCAACCAGAGGCAAAGCTGCGGTAACAGCACTTCCCCACAGCATTACTGCTGACAACAGGGTTTTTGCACCGCAATTAACGACCGACATTTTG
>JALUYN010000507.1 GCA_027012915.1 Cellvibrionaceae bacterium | reverse complement strand
CATTTTAACCTTGAGACTTTTTGATTCCGTCTCGAACAAGTCTTTCAGCGCGAAGCTCAAAACCAGTTGCCGCGTGGTCGCCAAACCCAGGCGCACAATAGCGGACGGAGTAGTATCAACTTGAGTCACGCCTCTGTAGATAGGACTGTTAGCCGCGCGAATCAGCTTGGCCGCAATGGCCGGATCGGTGTTGACCACGGCAGCCACCTTATCGACGCTGCAATCGTCGTCTTCCAGCAAACGGCGCACCTTGATAGCCACTTCCGGCAAGCTCGGCAGTACGAACTTATTGGAACGCAGAGCCTGCTTAAAGCCGTTGAGGATCTCCTGAGATTCGTACTCCTCCATGCTGCTGACTTCGCTGACGCCGTAGGAATCGATCTCGACGCTTTGCTCGCGGACTTCCTCTTGAATTTCCTCTATCAAATCAGCATCGATCACCACCAAATCACAAGGCGTGGTCGTAACAACGGTGTACTGTCTCGGCCGCAATCTCGCCAGCTGCCGCTTTGCTGTGGGATCGTTGTGATCCACCTGGTGGGTGACACCATCGGCTGAAAGGAGCTCGACTTTGCCATTAAGAAGAAAGAACTCGTTACTGTCGATATCACCGTGCTCAAACAGCTGAACGTCTTTCGCAACACGCAAGAATTTGGCTTTCGAAGCCAATACAATCAGTTGGTGCTCATCCAGTTTCTCGAAGGCCACAAACGATTTCAAACGATGGGCCTCGAGGGTTTGATCCCCTCCCCCATTGAGGTTCAGTTCTTTCATACAACAATCCCTGATCTACTGCTCCTGGGTTTAATATGCTTGCAACGGTTGAAGTTCCAATTCAACTCGACGATTTGCCTGACGCCCTTCGGGGCTGGCATTACTGGCGATAGGATAGCGCGGACCAAAGCCCACCGAGTGGACTCGTCCAGAAGCAACACCCTGGCTTTGCAAATACTGTTTAACACTGTTGGCGCGCGCTTCACTCAAACGTTGATTTAGGTCCAAACCACCAGTTGAATCGGTGTGCCCACTGACTTTGATGGAAGTTTGGTCAAATTCAGCCAGAACGATTGCCACAGAATTCAATGTCTCATAGAAGCCGCCACGAATATCGCTCTGCCCGGTGGCAAAAGTAATATTGCCAGGCATAACCAGATAGATATTGTTGCCATCACGTCGAACTCGCACTCCGGTACCTTCCAGGCGAGCCCTTAACGCCGCCTCCTGGCGATCCATGTAATAGCCAATACCACCGCCAATAGCACCACCGGCAACCGCGCCAGTCAGCGCACCCTTTTTACGGTCTTTTTTGCTCGCGGTAGCCGCTCCAATAACCGCTCCGGCCAAGGCACCTATCCCGGCTCCTTTTGCGGTATTGCTGGTTTTTTGTTGCCCCGTGTACGGGTCAATAGAAGTACATCCCACCATAACTGCCAGAACGAGCACCATTAGAATACGCATAGCATCTTCCTTTATTTCTGTATTTATCTAGGGCCTGTTAACAATCATTTTGAAATTCATTGTATCCATTATACCCTGTGATCTCTATACCAGACGGGAAGCATAATGAGACAAATGAACGCCTGGCGACGCGCCATCGCCTTCGGACTGTGTATTGCCGGCAGCA
>JALUYN010000506.1 GCA_027012915.1 Cellvibrionaceae bacterium | reverse complement strand
AACTTAGCGCGAGTGTATTTTTTACGAAGGAGGGTGGAATCTTTGTCGTCTCGACCAATGACATGAAAAGAAGACTTGCCTAAATCGATTCCAAGGACTTTGATAGTAGACATGGGATGGTTCTCCTCTGTTGATCTCACTCCAAAGTTTAGACTCTGGAGCGAGGGGAACCATCTCATTAAGGCCCCCTACCCCAAGGCAAGGATAGGAGGCCCAAACAGATCAACGCTTCAAATTGCTATCATTAAGAGCTCAAATATTGCACCTTTAACTCCTCTTGCTAGACGACATTTTTGATCAATGAGAGTTCCATAGACAGCGTTTTGGACAACCCTTCGACAGCAAACTTCGAAGCGGCATAGGACGCCATATTGGGCACAGGAGTACGCGATGCCATGGATGCAATATTGACGATATGCTTTTTGCTACTGCCCTCCTTCATGGCAGGCAGAAACGCCTGACAGCCGTTAACGACTCCCATAACGTTTATATCCAGGGTCATAGACCACATCTCAGGCGACGTATCTTCAAACGCTCCCATGTAGCCGATCCCAGCGTTATTGACGATTACATCTGGGCATCCGATCTCACAGATGATGTAGGCTGCAAGTTCAAAGAAAGCTCCTCTGTCGGTGACATCCAGCGCATAAGTGCAGCAACTGAGGTGACGCCTATCCATCTCGGCCGCCAGCGTGCTCAGAGCCTCTTTTGAAAGATCGGTTGCGATAACTAAGCTACCCGCCTCAGCAAATGCAAGAGCGGTCTCATAGCCAATTCCCGCGGCAGCTCCGGTAATAAAAACGATTTTCTCGTTTAGATCTGGTATAGACATTGGGCACCTAATTAACGTATAGAAAAGGCTCAATAGTCGAATGAACCCAATCCATCGCAGAGCTTTAGGAAAAAGCCCCCCTCCAAAAATGGAGAGGGGATAAGGACGAAGAGAAAGAGAGCCCTTCGAAACATTGAAAAAATCTAGATAGTGGGATAGGTTGTAGCTTTCACCACCCTTATCGAATACCACCTCTGGTTAGACCTTTAGGACTATAGAATCGAGGCTTCTTGGAATTGGTAAAACGCAGGCCGCCAGGAATTGGCTTACCGTTAACATTGTAGTTCCCTTGCAAGAGATCATGACCAGAATACGCGAGGGTATAGGCAGTTCCTTTGTCCCATAGAATCGTAGGAAACATCAGCTGCACACGCCATAAGTCACCGCGAGAATCGTAGGCATCAGATGCCACGGCAGCCCAGGTATCCTCGTCCAGATAGAAACGTCTCTTCTTGTAAATATGACGTTTTCCGTCCTTCAGGTCCGCCTCAACAACCCAAACGCGATGCTTCTCCCAGCGAATGTGATCAGGATCTAATGACTTCTTGCCCAGAGCCTCTTCAACCGGAGTGCTGAATACAAAATCGTAGTTGTTGTAGGGGATGTACATTTCCTTTTTACCAACCAAGGTCCAGTTGTATCGCTCAGGAGAACCGTTATACACGGAAGCATCATCGTAGGTTGAGGTACCTGCGACACCGGGGTTCGGTGTGTCGAATGCAACTGCAGGAGCTAAGCGCACACGGCGCTGGCCAGTCAGATATTGCCACGCTTTGCGACCTTTGCTCTGAGAATAGTCAGCACCAGGCTCATGCATCAGGAGCTTTTCACCGGCTCGACGAGCCGGTTCGTTATAGTCGATTCTCAATTTCATGCGAGACGTATCTCCCGCAGGTTTATGGCGATTCCCTTCTTCGAACGACTCAGCCCATACATAGGCATTGGCGTTAGTAGAGAGAATGGGCTCACCGGAGCTGGTCACATAGTAACTGTTATAGACAATCTCATGTGACGACAGAGGCTTGGACAGATGATTCCATATGGCTTCTATACCATTCTCAGGAACGGGAAACGGAAACCCGGGCAGACTGCCCTCCACCTTCAAGCCATCTTCGGTAATGGTTGTCTTTTCCGCATTGTGCTTTGTGTTATCGACAATCCAGTCAGCAGGAACGAAATCGCGATGCGATGGATACACATCCACTCTGAAATCGTCGCCAAACTGTCGCAGCATCGCCTTGGTTCCCTCGGTCAGATTGTCGGCGTGCTGATCCATGTTCGACGCATCGATTGAAAAGATCTTTTGCTCCCCCTTGTACGGATCCGGATAAACACCTGTAGACGGATCAAAACCGGCCGGAACTTTTGGCCCATTTGGATTCCATGCAGGAATGGAGCCATCACTATTGGCGTTAGGGTTCGCACCGACTGGCGTCAGACTTGTTCCCAGCTTGGCGGCATCGTCAGTTGAACCGGCAAGTACGGCTCCTGCACTCAAACTGGTGGCGCAGACTGAGGCAATTATCAGTTTTGGGAAATTCATTACTTATTCTCCTAAAATCTCTCATGGTGCACTTTGAAATACACGCTTTAGAATGTGCGCCTTAGAATGTGCGCTTAATGGTCAGTGCGATGTTGTCGCGATCTTTCAAATTACCAGATACACCATTGGGCTTAGGCCCAAAGAACGCGTTGTACATCAATCTGAGCGACCATTTCTGTTTGATGTCGAATTCCGCCCCAATGGAGAAGGAACCAATTTCTTCGTCCCCACCGCTGGTAATCGGAGAATGGCCATCAATGCCGTAACTCAATGTCATGGGAACAGTCATGTCTGTGCCTGGAAATACCTGATACCAGGTGGGCCGAAATACGGCCGCAACATGCGAAGCCACGCGCCCTTTATTAACGGTTAGTTCACTGCCGATCCCCTGAGCGAGAAACTCGGAGTATTCAGAATTAATGTCTTCCAGCATGGAAAAGCTCGCTTCGACGATGTAACTACCACCATCCCAGAATCCGTTACTGCCAAAGGTTCCCATTGCATTGATCACAAGATGCAAGGTATCCCCAGTTGGAGCGGTATAGTTGCCCTCATCGGCAGCTGCAAAGTCGAAACTCGGGCCAAGGCCAAATGCAGGACTTCCCAACACAGTGGACCAACTCACCCCCGTCATGCCTGCGAGTGCACCACCCGATAGTGCTTCACTCATAGCACTTACGGTGATATCGGTATTCGGGTACGCAAAACCAAGCGATCCCCCTGCCGGAGTTCTCCCCGCAAGCGCTAACGTGTACTCCTGGCGTAGTGGCACATCCTTACGATAGCTGAGATCCAAACCAAAACTGATATCGCCAATTCGTTTCGACAATGAGAGTCCGAACAAATCGTTATCTTCTTTGTAGAGCCACTTGGCATTGCCAATATAGGCTGTAGCCGGAGCTGCAGCAGTGGGCGTCGTATTGACGCCGTCCAATGCAGCTAACGCCAGAATCGGGTTGGGGCTTAAGCCCAGTGCGCGACTGTCCGCGACCCCTACTAAACCATCCTGCGTTTTCGAATGAAAATTCAAATAGTAAAGGCTGGCTTCCAAGCCGAGATCTTCAAAGTAGTAGGAGAAATTAACGCCCCACTCACCTTCATCAGGATGCTCGTCATTCAGGGTTTCCAGTGCCAACCCCGGGCGCAAATGATAGGCCTCAGTATCTTCGGTTAGGGTGTCTGCCATACTGAAGTACGTGGTGCCTTCTGGCAGGCGATAGTTTGCCCATTCCAGGCTGTAGTAGGCGCTGACTGTCAGGTTGTCGGTCAGCTGCATTACCGTGGATATTTTATTTGTTGGCATAAACAGTTCTTTGGCTTCAGTGCCGGGAACCGTTATGGCTTTACTCAAGTTGATCGCATTCATAGCGCCACCAGCGCTGTTCACAGCACCGGTCAGCAGTAAGCTCTGTCCCCAGTAGATACTGTGTCGGCCAGCGCGCAGGTTGCCAGTAACGTCTCCTGCTTCCCAATTCCAGAAAACGAATGCGTCGAGCAATTCACCACCTTTGTAGTGGTACTTTTCGGCGGTATCGGATAGCTCTCCTACGGCAGCTGAAGGATTCGACCAACCTAATGTCACATCATAGGGGCCACTGGTTGGCTGATTCATGGTATTGCTGTAGGCATGGTCGTACCAAGCCGCAGCACTGACACGAAATCCGAATGTGTCGTCCCATACGACATCCAGTTCAGATAGCCAATCCACGCGATTACTGACGATTTCTCCCTTGTCAAAACTTAGGTCCGGCGTGCCAGTAATCGGCTGAGTGCCACCGCCGCTCTCGTAAACATCTTTGTCCTGACCGGATTGACGCATCATGAGGTTGTATTTAAACGAATTGTCCCAGCGTACAGACCAGTCACTGCCAGCATCAATTTTGAATGCGTGCGAGTGACCCGCTACTGCGGCCAATATCGCTGCTGCAAGCGCTCTCTTCTTCATCTTTGTCTCCTTAGTACTTATACTTATTTTTGGTTTTTGTGTGTTATCCATGATTACCATCCAGAGATGAGAGCTGGAGGCGACCAAGCTTGAGAAAGAATGGATTCACCGGGTAGGTAGGTGCGAAAAATCAGGTAAAATTCAGCATCATCAACAGGCAGCCAGTTGTTTTCGACGTGCCCTTGAGGAGGCTCTTTGCCGATATAGATCGTGAGACTTCCATCGTCGTTGTACACGAGATCATTGCGATCACCTCGAGAGTATCGGTTGTACCTGTTATCTATCAGGTTGTTACTTTTGTCATAGGCGCTGAGGGACCAGAAGGCATCAACCTCGGGCAGCATTCCGGCTTCGAAGTGCAGCCTGTACTGACCTTCACCATCGGGGGACTGTATTCCCGCTCTTGTCGGATCGTCCTGAAGAACAAAATAGACAGCCTCTTCAGGATCGTTCGCGACAATTCCCCCGAGACTCTGAACCGATGATCTAAACAGGAACTTCTGATGAATACCTGCGCGACCAAACGAACTGTCCAGTACTCGCCAGCCATCAACCATCTTCGAGTAGTAGCTGGAGTCAAGAGCACGAACCACATCGAGAATTCCGAGAGAAATACCTCTATCTCGGCCATCAAGGAAGTCTTCGCGAACGTTGGTGATATCATCAATGACCAAGCCAACTTCTTCGAATTGCCTGAAGATATCCTTCTCAGTCGATGCGATTCCACCCATACCAACTGATTTATTGAGGACATCGAGATACTCACGCGGCGATTTCTTAATCCACTCCTCTATGATGCCTCTAAAGCCAATGGACTTATCTTCAAACTTATCAATTAGATGCTTGAACGACTCATCCAGCGGCGGAGCATAGGGAGGCTGAGGACTATCCTTTCCCCACTCTCTCAACGCCGTGATGGTATATCCATCTTGAATACGGTGAACATTGAAGACATCTTCTTCACTATTCACCAGAGTTCGTCCTAGCAAGAAGCTCCACTTTGTCGGAACCTCCGCGAGCATACTAACCCCTTGCGGAAGTTCACCACTCCAGCCCGGAGGAATCAGCGCATAATTGCCCCCATCCATTCCAGAAGTCCGAGTACCAAGATAGGCATAATTGTCAGAATTCCACGCAGCAATCTCGATAGCCCAGTAGCGATCAGCAATATCCATTTTCGGCACAGAAATAATTACAGGATCCTGATCAACGTATACCCATGAAACGGAGTACAGAGTATCGTTGTTGGGTGAACCACCATCTCGATAGTCGGCTTTAGTAAGATTACGTATATGATGAAACCGATTTATAGTGGAGTGAACTCTTTTGTCTTCGATAGAATCGCCGGTCACTCCCCAGCTATGAAGAAGGAAGTAGTTAAATACATAGGGAAAGCCATAGGCCGCCATCAGCTCGCCTTTCGATCTGGAGTAGCTCTCCTGCCAGGGAGATTTCATATCCAGAAGGTGTCGCACTGGGCCACTCGTCACTACCGCGCCTATGACCAACGCTACTGCCACAACAGATAGAATTTTTGACTTCCAGCTCTTCATAAACCGCTCTTGTATTTATAATCTGGTCAAGTAAGAATTTTCGCGATCTACCAAACGATTGCTTGATATATGGCGACACTTGGACGCATTAGAAATTGGGGGTTTTAACCTCGATAATTCGATGGCGTGTACTTCCAGAACCGCCATGGAAACAACGTGCATTCTGTTCTATATTCTTGCTATTGCGACTTCCGGTGTACTTAGATGAATATTCTTAAGCTGATACTTCTACTGCTTTCGTTATCAGCATCGGTTTATGGCGAACAGCCATTAGATAGCTCACTTCCTGGGAACACACCTCTAAGGCTTTTTCTCCTAAATGAGAATCCACCCATGTCATTCGCACGCGACGGCAAACCCTCAGGAATTCTGGTGGACCTTATCTCGGAAATCACGGTCCGAAACAAAGTCGCAATTAATGTGGACTTTGCTTCACACACACGAATACATCAACTGATGCTCAACTCAAAAGCCGATATAACCATCGTGCACAATCTCTTTAATCTGAGAAGAGAAAAGGCTATTTACCTGCCCTATACTCGCCCTCTTCATCTGAGTCTCTATGCAATGGAAGGTGGGCAGTTTCTAAAACAGGATACGCCAGACTTAAAACACGCCTCGATAGGGAATCTGTCCGGACTACCACAGCTTCTGGGCCCAAAAGGAACACTGCTACAGTTGGGCTCTGATTTTTCTGGCGAGATTCATCGGTATAGATCACATGACCATCAAGTGAAGGCATTGAAGGCCGGAAGGGTTGATCTAATCCCTCTATTTGAAGGTACAGAGCTTTACTGGCAGCAAAAGATGAACATCCAACTCAGGAAAGTGAAACGATTTGCCACAAGCAGAATAACAGTTTGGTTCAACGGCAAAACTCTTGGCGAAAACGCACAAAACCTGTGTGAGTTGACCGCCCAAGAGCTCGACAGAATGGCACAATCGACAGAAATGGAACTGATCTTTAAGAAGTATCAATACGACTCGGGCGTCAGGCTCTTTCTTTCCGGAGAGCCTGACGAACCCTATAACTGCATCACTTCCTTCAATTAGTATACTCAACCTTCTCTATAGGAGGCAGATTCCACTGACCATCGAGAAACTCACTCTTTGGCAAGTACAACCGCATGGTGACTGCAAAATCACCTTTAGGTGCAGGCAACCAATTTTCTGAGTTTTTCGGCTTAGAATTTTGGATTAGGATATCCAATGATCCGTCTTCGTTATATTTTAATCTGTCTCGATCACCAATAGCATAACGGCCAAGAGGGTTATCAATCAGAAAACCCTGCTCATCGTACATCGTGAGAGACCAAAAGGCTTCGACAGGTGGGGTTTCCCCCTTTGGAAAATGCAATAAATAGCTGTGCGATCCATTGAGTAAATCGCCTCCACTATCGACCTTAGTATTTGGATAAGCAGCCTCCTCCGGAGGCAGAGCTCCAAGACCAATCATCGCAATACCCGCTCGTATGGCGTAGTTGTCTCCGTAGCGGCCAATATTCTGACGAATCACAACCCAGCCATTCTCCAGAGGTCCTCCTTCCTCAATCCGCTTTTCCATTGTGCTCTGTACACTGCTAACAGCAAACGCCATTAACCTGCGTTTCACAAACGACCATTTATCTGTATCGATATCCACTCCGGGTTCGACACCAAGCCCCCGGAGTGTATCTAGCATCTCAGCATCCTGTTGCAGCGGATACTGCCTCGCCATTAGACTAGATAGCGATGTAAAAAATTCTTCCGGAGTCATACTCGACAACTGCTCATAGGGATCTACTTTTCCAGCACTTTTGTCGACTCCCTGCTTCATACCAACTATTCGATCTCCCGTCAGCCAGTTCACCAAGGGCGTCAGGTAAATCTGATCCTGAATAGCTGCCACATTGGGAATATCAGCCTTACCATTAGTTTGTATGCGACCGATGATCCAGACCATATTTGTTGGAGATTGAATGACCGGCAGCGATTCTTCCTTATCGCCCTTCCAGTCTGGACCGACAATCATATAGCTCCCCGCCTCAGTCCCCGTACTGCCTTTACCTACTGTTGCAAACACATTGGTCCATGCGTCCATCAGCGGAATTACGTATTGACGTCCTGCGGTATCTGGCACATCCAACACCAGCGGCCCTTGGGATAAATCCAACCAAGCAACACTATAGAGTGTATCGTTATTGGGCCGAACAACATTGCGAAACGTATGATCCGGGAACTCACGATTGTGCTGAAAGCTATTCTCCTGAAACCCACTTTCAGGAGAAGTCATGGCCCTGCGAGTTAGATCCATCAATACCAGTGGATAACCGTACAAATATGCATTAGCAGTATTTTTGACAAGGGAAAATGACAACCATCCTGCCGTGGTAACACCAACAACTAGAACGAGTAATGTGATCTTGTTTCTAAAGAACATATAACAACAACCGTATTCGTTATGAAGATAAGGATTAGTGATTTTTGGTCTTAACTGGAAGCCCTACAAGCACGGTAAAGCCTAGTGTGGCTCAGGAAGCATTCGAGGCATTGGCTTGATTATTATTCGTATCACCTAACCTTAGGTGCCGGCATGTTCAGACACAATTACACCACCATTCTATGACGCCCAGCACCCATTGATTGATAAATTGCGACAACCATTTAAAACTTATCGAGATTCGAAAAAATTGTCCGCAGTTTGCGTTTAATATCAATCAAGGACCGGCACTGCATATATTCTCGCCGCAAAGCTAGTGTTACAGGAGAGCAAAGTGCAATTACTATCAAAAAAGTCTTCAATAATTCTACCCATCATATCGGCCTGTCTTTTGATGGGCTGTGACAAATCGAATCAGAGCTTTGATCCAAGTGGAGACGAGCATGGCTTCACCGCCGCGACGTCTCATACTATTGAGCACAATCGATCCATCGAAGAAAGCTTACCTCTGGATAACAAAGAAGACTTCGATCAAGCGAGTAAGGGGTTGATTGCTCGTGACGACTCGCTGTCTATAACCGATCATTCAGGGCGCCGCATATGGGATCAAAGTGCATACTCATTTATCTCAGGAAAAGCGCCAGCAACTGTTAATCCGAGTTTATGGCGTCAGGAAAAGCTCAACAATATCCATGGTCTATTCGAGGTTGTACCTGGAATCTATCAACTCCGCGGGTTCGATCTGGCAAATCTGACTCTAATCGAGGGGGAAACCGGCTGGATAGTCATGGACCCGCTAACGACAGAAGAAACATCTCGCTATGCCATGGAGTTTGCCGCCACGCATCTCGGAGACAAGCCCGTTTCCGCAGTTATTTTCAGTCACAGCCATATTGATCACTTTGGAGGCATCCAGGGGGTCATGGATAAAGCACTGTCCGACGATATTCCAGTAATAGCGCCAGTAGGATTCATGGAAGAAGCGGTCAGCGAAAATATCTATGCCGGGTTTGGTATGGAAAGACGCGCGCAGTTTATGTACGGTCGCAATCTACCAATATCCCAGCGCGCTCACGTTGGCACCGGGCTCGGTAAAGAACCGGCTCGGGGGGGCAAGGTCGGTATCCAGAGACCCAATATCATCGTTACTCACACGGACCAGAAGCTGATAGTAGACGGCGTTGAAATACTCTTTCAAAACGCCGCAGGCTCTGAGGCACCCGCAGAATTGACCTTCTACCTGCCAAAGTACAAAGCCTTCTGCGGTGGCGAAGTGGTATCGCGCAACATGCACAATCTCTATA